>JAVHRJ010000464.1:0-11429 GCA_036171595.1 Bacteroidales bacterium | reverse complement strand
ATTTACGCAAATTAGTACTTTAATTTTGATTATTAAATTGTAAATTGTTAAAATAATTTAATATAAACTATTATAGCTTATTTGATCTATATATTACTATTAAAATCAACTAATTAAACTAAGTTTTTATGCGTATAATTGTAATCGATTAAAATTAACAAAATGCAAAAAAATTAATAGAATAATTTAAA
Source organism: Bacteroidales bacterium (assembly GCA_036171595.1). GTDB lineage: Bacteria > Bacteroidota > Bacteroidia > Bacteroidales > GWA2-32-17 > GWA2-32-17. Next base: position 11,238 of record JAVHRJ010000464.1, on the reverse strand, counting down.
TTTATTTTTTTGAAATTGTTTTTTTCGTTTTAACCTTTGGTAATTTCTTTGTTTTTTTTTCAGTTTTTGCTTTTACAACGACTTTCTTTTTTGTTGTACTATTTGTTATAACATTTTTCTTTCGAACTGTTTTTTTAGGCAAACTAGCATTTTCGGGCATCAACAATTCGTTACCTGGTTGTATAATTGTAGAGGGTTTAAAAATCGGGATTTGCTTTTTAATCTCAACAATTTTTGATTCAGGCGGTGCTGTAAAAGCTTGATTTAACCTAATTTCAAAATCGCTTAAAATATTCATATAATTAATAAATGCTTCGTAAGGCGAATCGTAAGGATTAAAATATTTATGCACATCGCCATCGCTAAACCACTTTGTACATTGATAATAAAAATGGTCGCTTGTTTGCAAATACCGCCAATCGCGTAAAATATCTGGGTCATCAATTAATCTAACTTTATTAGAGAGCGAATATAAATTATCAAAAGCGTCATCTTGAAGTTCGTTACCAAGCCAAGCCGTTAAATCTCGTTCTTCATCGGCCCATGAAATTGGATATGGTACATGAATTGGAGCAACAGGATCGAAAATATCTGCAACTTCAGATGGAGTTTTAAATTGAAAATTCGAATCAGAGAATACTTTTTTTGGTAAATGTCTCATAAACTCAAAAATCCCAGTTTCTGCCCATTGATGCTCACCAAAAGTTTCGTAATCCATAAATAAATTTACAATTTCTTGCTTTTGGTCTATTGAATTTAACCACTTTACATATTTTTCGGTTGTAAGTGGCCATTCTGGCCATCCATGGTTCGAAAAACGAAAAGCTATATCGTCACTTAAAGTAAAATTTTTCAAAAGTACTTTTAGCTTTGGATTAATAGCATTGCAATATAAAAAATTAGGTGATTTCCAACCCAAAATATGCTTTGCTCCTTCGGTTAAAATAGCTTTAAATCCCATGCCTGCAACCATTTCACCAATTCCATCGCTATAAATTAATTCGGTATTACGAAATGATGTTGGTCGTACACCAAATAATCGTTCAATTTTTTTACTATGTAATGTTACTTGGTCTGTAAATTCTTCTTTATTTCTTAATGATGATAAGCTGTGAGAATATGTTTCGGCAAGAATTTCGACACATCCAGTAGAAACTAAACGTTGAAAACTTTCAATAACTTCAGGTGCATACATTTCGAATTGATCGAGTGCAGTGCCTGAAATAGAATAACTTATACGAAACCTATCACCATATTCCTGAATAAGCTCATACATTAATTGATTAGTAGGCAAATAACATTTATTTGCAACCTTTTTCATAATTGTTCGATTGGCAAAATCGTCATAATAGCTATGATTGTTACCAATATCGAAAAACCTATAACGGCGAAGTCTGAATGGCTGATGTACTTGAAAATAAAAACAAATTGCTCTCATATTGTTGGTTTAGCGTTCAATTATTGATTCATAAATTTTTTTGACATTTAGTGCCGAATTATCCCACTTTAAATTATCAACCTCATTGCGACCATACTTACGAAACATTTTAGATAGTCCTTGATAATTTATTAGTCCATAAATAGCATCTGACAATGCATCTATATCCCAAAAATCAACTTTTATTGCATATTTTAATACCTCGGCAACTCCAGATTGCTTTGAAATTATAACAGGTACACTTGATCGCATAGCTTCAAGAGGCGATATTCCAAATGGCTCTGAAACCGAAGGCATAACATAAACATCGCTAATAGAGAATAAACGATCTACATCGTCGCCTTTTAAAAACCCAGCAAATTGGAACCGATTACTAATTCCAAGCTTTCCAACTCTACGAACCATACGATATAACATATCACCACTTCCCGCCATAACAAATCGCACATTTTCATCTTTTTGTAATACTTTATATGCAGCTTCAACAAAATAATCGGGTCCTTTTTGAAAAGTTACCCTTCCTAAAAATGTAACAAGTTTTTCGGGAAATCCTTTATTTTGCATAATGTTAGATTCTCCTAAATTTTCAACTGCATTATGTACGGTAAATACTTTATCGGGATTTATCCCATATCTTTCAATAACGATATTTCGTGTAAGGTTACTAACTGTAATAATTCTGTCGGCTACTTCCATTCCTTTACGCTCAATATCAAAAACATATTGATTTATATTTTCGCCACTTCTATCAAATTCAGTTGCATGAACATGAATAACCAATGGTTTTCCAGACATTTTTTTAGCAGCAATTCCGGCAGGATATGTTAACCAATCGTGTGCATGTATAACATCGTGCCTATGTTCTTTTGCTAATACCGATGCAATTAATGCATAACGACTTACCTCTTCGTATAAGTCCTTACCATATTTGCCTGTAAATTTATATTTAGCATTAAAAATACTTTCTTTAGTTGATTTACTCTCGAGTTGATTTTTATTAATCATTCGTTTAAAATCTTCGGGAGTAACGTAGGGAATTAAGTTAGATCCAATTTCGTAATATGAAATATGTTTCCAATATTCAGCATAATTAAAATTTCTTTCGTTAATTTCAACATCGCTGGCATTTAACAAATATGCAGAACGAGAATCTTCATCACCAAAAAGTCGAGGCACAATAAAAACTACGTCAACATTATGTTTGGCAAGCCCCTTAACAAGCCCAAAACAAGCTGTTCCTAATCCACCGGTAATATGCGGTGGGAACTCCCAACCAAACATTAATACTTTCATCTATTAAATAATTCTTTTGCGTTTTTTATGCACTTTAAGTATTGTTAATCTTTAAATTGTTTAATCATCATATTAATTCTTATAATTTCGGCAACACTCCAAGCTTGCGAAACTGCTCCGTTTGGGTTATGAGGTGGATCGCCATCGTAAATTTCACTTATTGTTGAAATTCCATGTATCACCATATCTTCTTCGAACCCTTTGAAAATTTTCTCAATAAAATCGACACCCGAACTTCCATGAATTCGCAAATATCCCTCAGCAAAATGTCCTAGTAACCAAGGCCATACCGTACCTTGATGATAAGCACTATCGCGTTGATTTTGGTCGCCCTGATAAATGCCAACATAATTAGAATCTTTAGGTGATAAAGTTCTTAATCCTTTTGGAGTAAGCAATTCTTTTTTTACTATATCAAGAATGTTTTTCTTAATATTTTCATCGTCAATAATGCTATAAGGCAATGATGTTGCAAAAACCTGATTTGGTCGCATACTCCAATCTTTTTTTTCGTAATCAACAACATCGGCTAAATAGCCTTTAGATTCGTCCCAAAAATTTTCTAAAAACGATATCTTTATTTTTTCAGCTACATCAATCCATTCGAGAATAAATTTACGGTCCTGTGCAATTTTTGCTGCAGTTAAACTAAACATTATTGCATTATACCACAAAGCATTAATTTCAACTGCGAAACCAATTCTAGGGGTTACAGGTTTTCCGCCAACTACTGCATCCATCCATGTAAGTGCATGACCTTGTGACCCTTGCCACAAAAGTCCATTTTCATGCATTTTAATATTAAACTCTGTTCCATTTCGGAAGCTACTTAATATTTGTTTTATTTTTTTTCCATATTCTTTCCAAACATGTTTATGACATCTTGAAAATTCGCAAAACTGCTGAAGCGACCAAAAAAACCAAAGTGGAGCATCGACCGAATTGTAAGAAGGATTTTCGTAAGAGCCAGCATTAGGAAACAAGCCACCTTTAAGTTCGGTTAACATTGAATCAATTACCGATTTGCAAGTTTTTAAATCGCCACGAGGTATTGTTAATCCAGGTAATGAAATAAAGGTATCGCGTCCCCACCTACCAAACCAAGGGAATCCTGCAATTATTTCAGTTCGCTTATTTCTATGAACAATAAATTGTTCAGCTGAGTTAATCAAACAATTTTCAAAACTATTTAATACAATTCGCCCATTAAGTTCCTTATTAAACTGACGATTTAAAGTTTGCGTTTCGGTAACAGTTGTACCTGCTGAAAATATTAATACTTCACCTTTTTTTATTGATACTTCAAAATATCCTGGCACATATAAATCCTCATGAAAATCGTATCCTCTATTTTGTTCTTCAATATATTCGACATTATAATACCAATTTGGTACAGGTACATACTCTGGCTTTTTCGAAAACTGCATGTAAAGCGAAGGATAACCCTGATACATCTTTACTTTAATCCCATTTTTAACAGATGTAAATTTTGTGTTTACATCAAGATTAGCTTTACTTAAAGAATGTATGTTTCTGAAAGCTAAAAAGGGTTTAAATACTAATTTTGTTGGCGAATGTGCGTCAAGTAAGGTATATCTTATTAATATTCTATCTTCATTTGTTACCAAAAGTATTTCCTTTTTTAAAACTACACCACCAACCCTGTAAATAACATACATTATTGGTTCAGTTTCAAAATCGCGAATATATTTATGACCTTTTGGTTCGTATATTCCAGGATATTTGTGAATTCCTAAATTAAACGATTCACCATGCTGAACAACAGTTTCGTCGAGAGTTGAAAGCAAAATATGTGTTCCGCCATCAACATTTTCTAACGGACAAGCAAGCAAAGCGTGATATTTACGAGTGTTACAACCAACAACGGTTGTAAAGGCATAAGAGCCTGAACTATTAGACCTTAATATTTCGCGTTTTAACGAATACTCAAGGTTAATTAACTGTGTTTTATCGAATTTTATGTACCCCATTGTACTTAAAAATTGAGTTAAATGTGTTTGTTTGTATAAATGAAATTTACCTTTTTTTAAAAGGTTGTGCAAAATTACGACAATTTATTAATTTAGTCAAATAATCTACTGTGTTTATAAACTAATTTTAGCATTTTAACACATTTTAAAAAAATCCTTTTCAATATCAAAATTCAAAAAAGGGTATTTCTGACTTAATATACAGATATTTGCGTATGTGTTTTTCATGAAAGTACTATATTCGTTCGATTCTGGAAAAAAAGGTTTATGCAACATAGCATTTTTTATTTCAAGGATTTTTTTATTCAAATTAATAGTTTCTGCCTCAAAATAACTGTTGCTAAACAGCTCTCCAATATAGTCTATCGCTTTTTTTGTTGGATGTAACAAATCATCGGCATAAAAACGATAATCGCGAAGTTCATCAATTAAAATTTCGTACGCAGGAAAATATTGTATATTTTGATAAATTTCTTTCAATTTATTTAACGCTACAAATAAAATAGCCTTACTAATATTATTGTTATGTAAACCATCTTTTAAATGACGAATTGGACTAATTGTAAAAATTATTTGCGTATTGTTATTGTTTTTTTTTATTATCTCAACAATATTTTTTAATGATTCAAACACCTCATTTACTGACAATAATTTTCTATTAAAATTTATAGCGGGAACTTTATGGCAATTTGAAACTACAATATCAAGAGCTTTGTGAACATATACCCATGATGTTCCTAAAGTAATAAATACAAAATCGACAGTTTTTAAAAATTGTGATGATTTTTCTATTTCATTATTAATATTTTGTAAGGTTACATTTTTATCAGTATTACAAAAACTGCTATGATGATAAAAACTTTTCCAGACTCCATTTTCGAAAAACAAGTCGTTTTCGGAAAATGTTTTTTTTCTATCTAATAAATCAAAACAATTATATAATGAAATTGGATTATAAACAACACCAAAGGGATTGCAACAAACATTAAATTTTGCATCTACTAATTTTTCGGAAATATTTTCGGCAAAACAAGAACCAATAAATAACACATTATGCTGATGTTTTATTTTCTTTATCGAAGGCGTAATTTCGACTTTTGTAATTAGGTTCATTTTATTTATGTTAATAATTAACTTTATTAATAATTTGCTAAATTATAAATATTTTTTACTTTTGCTAAAATCATTAAATTTACAAAAAATGAAAACTCTAATTTTAATAACATTTACGTTATTGGCTACAAGCATTTTCGCACAAGAATTTAACAATAAAATTACTGACGAAAAAACCAAAAACGAAATATTAATTGGGTTATGCAACAAACAAGGTTTTTTAGAAACCCCATTTACTAGTTGGTTTAAAACTGAGTATGATGCATATCAACCAGATATTAATATAATTAAACAATTAAAACCTTATGCCGATAAATATAAAACAACTATTATAATGGGAACTTGGTGTAGCGATAGCCGTCGCGAAATTCCACGTTTTTTAAAAATTATGGATTATGCTGGTTATTCGCCTAAAACAATAAAAATAATATGTGTCGATTCTAAAATGCAAACTACAGATACAGACTTAACAATATACAAAATAGAAAAAATTCCAACAATAATAATTTCAGATTACACAAAAGAATTGGGTAGAATTACTGAAACTCCAACAAAAAAATTAGAAAGCGATTTATTAAACATTTTGCAAAATAACAAATAAAAATTATGGAAGAACAGGTTAAAAAATCAAATGCAGGAAAAACATTAGGAATTATAGCTTTTGTTATAGCAGTTGTGGGTATTGTTATTTCATTTATTCCATGTTTAGGAATGTATGGTTTAGCACCATGTGGTATTGCTTTAATTTTAGCAATTGTTGCTTTTGTGCAAGCAAAAAAAGCAAATGGTTCAAAAGGACTTATTATTGCAGCATTAGTAATTTCAATTATAGGAACTTCAATAGCTTCGTGGCAATTATATGTTTTAATGAATGCAAAATCTTTTATTGAAACAGATTTAAAAGATGCAATAGAAAACATTGACACTAAATCGCTCGAAGATGAATTAAACAATGCCATGAACGAATCGATGGATAGTTTAGGCAGTTCTGTTAATCAAATGCAACAAGGTTTGGATAGTGTTAAAACAAAATAGCATTTATTAGTATTTTAAATTAGTTACCCTTCGAGAGCCTCAGGATAACTATTAATTAGTAAAAACTGAATTAATTGAACAATAAAGTTTTTAACGAAACCTATATCATTGTAAACCTGATATTTGTCGGAATAATTTTACTTATTGTAATTTATTCTAGCATTTTTTCTGCACAAAAAGCGAATCATCCAATACCTTCTTTTTGTCCGCACCAGCCATGTGCAAGTACTGGATTATCGAGAAGTTTTAGCGAAATTGTACGATTAAATTTTGATAGTGCAAAAAAATATAATGCTAATGGATTATCAATTTTTTTATTTTTCTTTATTCAATTTTGGCTACGCTTACTATTCATTGTTTTATTTTCAAAATTTAACAAATTAAAAAAAACAATCTTAATTTCAGATTCGTTAATTTCATTAATTATATTTGCAATAACATTTAAAAACTTTATACTTTTGATATTTAAATAAGAAAGATTTTTTTAAAATTTATATTAGTATAAAATCATTAACTTTAAAAAATATAAAATATCAATTAAAATCATGATTGATGCAACAAAAATAAATGAAGTAATTAAAAAGATTACTTTATATTATAATCCAGAAAGCATTATTTTATTTGGTTCTTATGCATTTGGAACCCCAAACTCTGATAGTGATATAGATTTACTAATCATTAAACAAACAACATTACCAAAACATTTAAGGGCAAGCGAAGTAAGAAAACATTTGTATGGAATGATGATTCCGATGGATTTATTAGTATATACACCAAGTGAATTTGAAACCGAAAAAAACCAGAAATACTCTTTCCTAAATTCAATTATTTCTAATTGCAAGATTTTATATGAACGAAAAGATTGAAATTGTAAAAGCATGGTTAATAAAGGCAGACCACGATTTAGGAACTGCAAAAGTAACTTATTTGCACATTCCGGAATATCGAGACACAATTGCATTCCATTGTCAACAGGCAATTGAAAAATATTTGAAAGCGTATTTATATCATTTGGAAATTGTTTTTAACAAATCACACGATTTAGTATATTTGCTCGATTTAATTTCACAAAAAGATTTGTTTTCAAAAGAATTGTACGACAAAGCTTCAAGTTTAGAGAATTATTCTGTTCAATTACGCTATCCAAATATTGTGATTGAATTATCTGATTTAGAAATTAAAAGTAGTATAAAAATCGCAAAAGAATTTAGAGATTTAATTATCGATAAACTTAAATTACAGGTTGAATATAATGCAATAATTGATTAAATTATTTTTTTTAATTATACTTTTGCTAATAAATTTAATTATATGATTAGGTCATTTTTTTTTATAATAACATATTGCACACTATTATCATGCAATAATAATTCAGTTCAAAATATTGATGCAAAATTTCCAGATGGTAAACCAGCAATAGTTAGTTGGATTAACCAAGAAGATGGAAAAAGTGATACTATTAAAAGGCTAGAATATTATCAAAATGGAAGCAAAAAAACAGAAGGTGGGTTAAAAAACAATGTAAGAGATGGGAAATGGACTTATTGGTATGACGATGGAAAAATATGGAGCGAAGGAACTTTTAAAAATGGGAAAAGCGACGGAACATTTAACATTTTTAATAAAGATGGATCAAAATATATGCAATCGAATTACAAAAATGGTATTCCCGAAGGTTGCTGGACTTTTTTCAATAACAATGTGAAAAAGAAAGAGGTTTATTTTAAAGAAGGCAAAACAATTAAAGAAATAAGCTTTTAAATTTGGGTGTAATTTCCTCGCATTTGAAAAAATATGGTGTTTTCGTTTTTAATTATTGAGCGAATCTCATAACAATTATTTTCTGAACTTATTATTTTTAATTCTAAATTTAACTTTTGCTCAATACGTGGGTCAATAATATGAATAAACTTTACAGTTTTAGAAGATATTAATTTTTGTTTCTTTTTATATATCAATTCTAAACTTTCTCTAACAAACTGCACCATACATACACCTGGCAAAATTGGCTCTGTAGGGAAATGACCTTCAAAAATTTTGTGCAATGCATTACAATTAAATGAAATAATATATTCGCCCTCAGCAATTTCATTCTTTTCTATAATATTAAATAAATTTCCTATTAGCATTTTGTTTTAATTTATTATAACAATTGTCATTCTGAACGAAGTGAAGAATCTAATCCCAAAAACAGATTCTTCGTTTAGTCGGAATGACAATTTATTTATTGTTTTATTCGTCTAAAAACATAATTCAAATTTAATCCGAAATGTTTTAATTTAATTGAATCGGGAGCGAAATTATTTATACCATAAAAGTTAATATCCGATTTTTGCTTAAATGTCGAATTTACAATTATTTCGTTATAATTTTTTTCGTTCATGCCATAAATATAATAATACGATTTACAACGATTTTTAATACGCAAAAATGTATTTCCGTCGTTCGCATAAGCATCAATAAATTTTACGTTTCCATTTTGACAAAGCATACCCAAATCGTTAACTAAAGTTTTTACAATCATTTTTCGCGACATTGGCTCTATTATAAAATTTACCGTATAATAATTTTTATTAATTAAAGAATTTTTAATTTCTATATCAAAAATTTTAATTCCCATTTCAGTAATAAAAACCAATCGTTTAACACTATCACTTTGCGATTTAATTACCATTAAACCGGAGTAATAATTTTTCATAAAACGAATTTCGGTTTGATACAAATAAGTACTATCGCTATTGGTAAAATACGAATTAATTTTTTTAACAGGCAAAGGCTCTTTGTGCAAATTGTTTTTAGAATTAAAAAAAACGAAAGAACAGCTACTTAAAAATAATGCAATTGTGCAATATGTTAGAAATAAGAAAATTCCAATTTTCTTACGAACACAAATTAGTCTAAGTCCATAAAATCTAGAGTCTGATTTATAATGTTCGAGTTCAAGGCTTTTGTGTTTTTCAAAAATCTCACTGCCTACGTTTGTGTCTTCACAAACGATTTGTAATCTCTTTTCGAGCAAATGATTTGCACACTTTGTTTGTGAAGACACAAACAAAGGCGAAAAAATTGGTATTTTCATACGAATGCAAATTAGTCTATACCAATAAAATCTAGAGTCTGATTTATAATGTTCGAGTTCAAGGCTTTTGTAGTTTTGAAAACCAAGGAATTTACTAACGTAAATGACTGTTTTCAAAACAAGAATAACGAAGAACTTGGACATTATACAGACTCTAATTAAAATTAAATTTTTCATCCGTAATATTTACATTTAATTTTTTGTTAAAAAATTCAATTATAGTATAGTCGCCACCTTGCTCTACCATTTTTAATTTTGATACCGAATAATCTTTTTTATCGAAATAAATATGAATTTCGCTTAGCATTTGTTTCATTTTTTGAGCTTTTGGTAAAAGCACAACATAATACAACAATTCATTTTCTTTAAAAGTTAAATCGAAATCTTTAGTGTTATTAAGAATTTCACCATTTATACAACCAATTAAAAAATCGTTTAGTTGCTGAAACATTTTATTCGATTGTGTATCGTATTGCTTTTTGTTATTTTTATCTTTTATAAATAATTTCGAGTCTTTAATAACAATTAAATATAAATATGGCGTGGTATATTCCCATCGAACTTTTTTTTCTTTTTTATACCAAAATTTTCCTTTAGAAATTATTGGTTTTGCCAATATGCTTAAGTTTTTATTTTGTGTAAAATCGCTTTCAACAGAATTTGTAGTTTTTGTTGCTTCTTTTAATTTTAATTTAAATTCTTCGGGATTTTTCATTTGTGTGAACAAAGATTGGGAAAATGTATTACCACAAACGACTACAAGTACAAGTATAATAGCAAATATGTTTTTATTAAGCATAAATATATTTTAAACTACAAATTTAGTGTTTTAACTTGAGTTTGCTCTTGTGGGATTTATTAATTAATCCAAAAATTATTTTTTCAGTTCTAGTATTGGTTAATTAATTCAATCCGTCATGGCGGGCTTGACCCGCCATCTCATTAATTAAACTACTACTAATTCGATAACTATCGGATTTCAGCCTTAAAATTCAGGCTTTACATTATGGATGCATTTCATGAAAACAAAAAATTAAGCAGATGGCGGGTCAAGCCCGCCATGACGTAACCCCGAATTTAACAAATTATTTAATAATAATTGGTAGTACTTTATTAAACTTATCATTTTTAACATTCAAATAATATATACCTTGAGTAAATTGTTTTACCGAAAAAGAATAACCCAAACCTAATATTATATTACTCCATACTTTCCTACCATAAATATCATATAATAACAATTCGCTTTTTGTAAATTCATCAATTCCTGTTAGCATTAATTCAGTAAA
>JAVHRJ010000463.1:0-2229 GCA_036171595.1 Bacteroidales bacterium | reverse complement strand
TTGGATTTGGATACACTTCAATATTTGAATTTAGCATTACTGTTTGAATATTAGTTACTATTACATTTATTATTTGATATGCTGTATCACTACCACAACTATTAGTTACAATTTGAGTAATTGTATATAAACCGTCTGCTACATAAGTGTAATTAGGACTAGCAGTAGTACTAGTTCCAATTCCATCGCCAAAATTCCAATCCCATGCTGTTGCATTTTGCGAAACATCGGTAAATGATAAAGAACCAAATCCATTATCTATATATGAATAACCAGCTATTGGTAATGGATTAACCGTAATACTAATGGTTTGAATTGAACTACATCCACCAGTTGTTCCTTGAACAGTATATGTAATAGTTGATAAAGGTGTTGCATTCACAATACTTCCAATAGTATCAGTTAAATAAGTAGATGGTGTCCAAGTATAAGTATCAGCACCACTAGCAGTTAACTGTACAGTATTGCCTTCACAAATTACATTAGAATTTGCCGTTACAGTAACCACAGGTGCCCCAGTTTCACTAACTAAGGCTGTAATGCTGCTTGAGCATAAGCCATCATCAACTGTAACAATATAAGAACCTACGCCTAAATTAATTGCAGTTGCTGTATTTTGATTTAAAGCTGAGGCGTCCCATAAGTATGTATAATTAGTTGTTCCACCAGAAGCTGTAACTGTTGCTGTTCCGTCTGATAATCCACAAGTAGCATTTGTTGTATTTACAGAAAGTGCAGGTAATTCATTAATTGTTACCATTACTAAATCTGATGCACTGCAACTGTTTACATCTGTAACTGTTACAGCATAAGTTGTAGTAGTTGACGGATTAACAGTTATTGATTGTGTAGCATCTGTATTATCCCATAAGTAGCTTACGCCACCATTTGCAGTTAATGTTGCACTACTTCCATTACATATAACTTGATCTGAACCCGCATCAGCTATTGGTAGTGAATTTACACTTACATTAACAAGATCAGTTGCAGTACAATTATTAATATCGGTAACTGTAACATAATATGTTGTGTTAATAATTGGCGATACAGTTATTGATGACGTATTATTTCCAGTATTCCACAAATAATTATCACCTCCATTTGCAACCAAAGTAGCTGAACTACCATTACAAATTGCAATGTCTAATCCTGCATCAGCAATTGGGTTTGCATTTACAGTAACAACAACATTTCCAATTGCAGTACAACCATCTGTGCTAGTTGTTGTAACATAGTATGTTGTAGATGTTGTAGGTGTTACAATAATTGAAGATGTAGTTTCTGTTGTGCTCCAATAATATGTATTTCCACCGTTTGCACTTAATGTTGTATTTACTCCAGAGCAAACTGTAGTATTTGATGTTAATGTTAATACTGGCAATGGATTTACAATTACCAATACTGCATCTGAGGCACTACATCCATTAATATCTGTTACAGTTACACTATAAGTTGATGTTACATTTGGATTAACATTTATTGAAGCAGTATTATCAGTTGTATTCCATAAATAATTATTTCCACCGCTAGCAGTTAATATTACTGTAGCTCCATCGCAAATAGTTTGATCTACACCAGCATTAGCTATTGGTAATTGATTTACATTAACTAAAACACTAGATATTACCGTATTAAATCCATCATTTACTGTTACACTATAAGTAGTATTAACAGTTGGAGATACAGTAGCAGTTGCAGAAGATGAAGTAAATCCAACTGGATTTGAACTCCAAGAATATGTATAAGAACCTGAACCTCCTGCTGCATTAGCGTTAATTGTAGTTGAAGTTCCAACACAAATTGTTGTTAAACTTGCAGAAGCTGTTGACGATAGAACACCTCCTGTAACATTTACAATTACTTGATCTGTACCAATACAACCTGTTACATTATCTGTTACATTTAATGTATAAGTTGTTGATGATGTTAAATTTGCTGTTGTAGGATTTTGCACTGTTGCACTTACTAATGAACCAGCTGGCGACCATAACCACGTATAAGTACCCGAACCACCAGATGCACTACCTGTTAAATTTGTACTTGTGCCATTTGGTATTGTTTGGTCAACTCCAGCATTTACTGTTGGCAAAGCATTTACAGTTACTGTTGAATTTCCAGTTGATGTACAACCAAATGCATTCATTACTGTTACTGAATAAGTTGTAGTTGCAACAGGACTTACTGTTATTGCAGCAGTTGTTAAACCTGTATTCCATGAATATGGTGTTG
>JAVHRJ010000462.1:8635-11468 GCA_036171595.1 Bacteroidales bacterium | reverse complement strand
ATTTACAATATTATTTGCCAAACAAAAAGAAAATGCCAAATTGTAACCCATTTAAGTCAAGATAATTGTTTAAATAATTTTCGGCTTCTTCTACGTTATCAAAAGCATCGGTCATACGTACAGAATATTTTATACTGTGGCGACTTGGTAAGGTTGCAGAATATGAAGCGTTTATTCCAAATACATCGGCAAAAATAATTTGAACACCTGCACTATAACCTAAGTATCCCATAGTATTGGCTCTACTACGATAAGTAACCTCGGTATATTTATTTTGCAATTCGTTATAATATAAGTCAATTGCTGGAATATTAAAACTACGCAAACCAGCATTAAATTCACCAAAAACATTAACAGCAAATGAGTTTTTTTGTACAAAAACCGGAATATTAGCTAAAATATTAACCCCATATTTTGTAGAAGCATAGCGACCTTTAATTTTCATTTCGGTTGTGCCAGCATATTCTAAAAATTTAGTTTTATTAAAATTTAATCTATCAACTTCAATATTAAAACCAACTCCAAAACCATACTTAATTATATAATTAAAATCAAAGCCTACCTGGTAACCTTTTTTTGCAAATAACCCTAATTCATTTGTGTTACTTAATTCTTCGGAAGGATTTAGTGTTCCTCCATTTATATGCAAAGAACCAGTATTATCTAAATAATTGATATCGAATTGAGCATAAGTGCTATATGTTATAACAACAAATGCTATTAAAATTAATTTTTTCATAATATTTAGTAACTTAAATATAAATCAATAAAAACATCGTCAACGTGTGGAATATGCTCCAAACCATAATAAATTCGAGGATAAAATCTATTTTGAATATCAACTGAAGCTAAATCGAGTTCATATAAAAGAGTTGATGGTTCGCTCCCATTATTTTTTGAAATAAAAAATTTAAAAACCTCATTGTTTGTAAACTGCACGTTGTTAAAAAAATAACTATCTACAAAATCGTTAGGTGTTTTATATTTAAAGGGAAAGCTGCTAGGGCTTTTTACAATAGTTCTGCCAACATACATACTGTTATGATAAATATCAATAAATAAACTAGTGCTATTATAACTTTTTGGTAGCATTAAATTAATAGAATCAATAAAAACTCGCGTTGGTTGAGGATTTACATATATTTGTTGTGTAACTTCGTTAAACGAGCCATCGGTACAAGTGCCTTTTAACTTTACAGTATATGTTCCCTGATTTTGAAAAACATGTTCCGGTGCATCGGAATTAGACTGCCCCGCATCGCCAAAATCCCAAGCAAAAATATTTGCACCCGAAGAAGAATTAGTAAAAAGAACTTTGTTTGGAGCAAAATTATTATTATTATAATGCTCATAAGAAAATCCAGCTACAACAGGTATTGATGACAATTCTAATTCTGGCATATTTAATTCTGCGGTATCAGAACTTATTTCGTTCGAAACAATAAACTTTACTTTATAAATGCCAGGAGTAGAATAAATATGAGTAGGATTTAACTCATGAGATATTGTGCCATCACCAAAATCCCAAGTATAATTAACTGTTCCCAATAAGTTAGCAGTTTCTTGATAGTATGTAACGGGATATGGCGGCATACAATTTTTTACAACTGATGTTAGCTTTGTTATTTGTAATGGCGGTGGCGATTGCTTATAAAAGGTCCATCCTTGTATAGCATCTTTTTCGCAACTAATGAAAACAAAAGTCATTAAAAATAAAATTAAAAAATACTTAATATTTCTACTCATGATTATTATTTTACATTAACATTATTAATTAATATCTATGCAAATTAAATTCTTTTTTTTAAAATAACAAATAATCCTTAATAAATAATTTGATGAAAACCTATACCTTCCGATACTCTCGCTCGCTTCCAGCGAGTGAGTTAATGCTCTGCTTACACTCGCTGGAAGCGAGCGTAAGCAGAGCGTTTAGAAAAATTTTAATGTGAATAACTCGTTTAATATCCTATTTTAATTCGGAGATATTTGATTGTTAGTTTTTGTAAACTTGCATAAATTTAAAAATTGTGAGCGAGCTTTTTAATTCGGTTAGTGGGTTTGTAATTTTTATTATTGCGGTATTTTATGCACTAAGCCTTTTAATTCAACTATTTTACTATTTGTTTTTTTATTTGCGTTTAGCTTTTATTAAAGAACAAAACAATACAGAAAACTTGCCTATTTCGGTAATTATTTGTGCTCGCGATGAAGCCAAAAATCTTGAAAAATTTTTACCATTAGTATTAACACAAAATTATCAAACATTTGAAGTAATTGTTGTAAACGATTGCTCGGAAGATAATACAGAAAACGTTTTAAAAAATTTCATAAAGTCATATCCAAATTTAAAAGTATCGACAATAAAAAAGGACGAAAAATTTACCCACGGTAAAAAACTTGCTCAAACAATAGGAATTAAAGCAGCACAATACGAAACATTACTTTTTATTGATGCCGATTGTTACCCAAAAAGCAAAAATTGGATAAGCACTGTTTGTAATAGTTACAATTCAAATACAGAAATAGTTTTAGGATACGGAGCATACGAAAAAGCAAAAGGTTTTTTAAATAAAATTATAAGATTTGACACATTTACAATTGCTTTGCAATATCTTAGTTTTTCGCTAGCAGGTATGCCATATATGGGTGTAGGTCGAAATTTGTCGTACAAAAAAAGTTTGTTTTTCAAAAATAAAGGATTTGCAAATCATGCACGATTACTATCTGGCGACGACGACCTTTTTGTTAACGAAACGGCAAATAGTAATAACACTAATATTTCAACAAATAATGATAGCATAACTTTATCAATACCTAAAACAAAATTTAG
>JAVHRJ010000462.1:0-8535 GCA_036171595.1 Bacteroidales bacterium | reverse complement strand
GAAAAAGATTTATTACTATATTCGCCAATATTTGATTTTTTATTTATTTTTATAGGTTTCATTATATATTTTTCGCGAAAACATAGAAATCCCTACGCATGGAGATAAGTCAAAACTTTAGTGAAAAAGCACTGCAAGATTACCAATTAGTACAAAATGCTATTAAAGGCGACCAAAAATCGTATGCTGAATTAATGGGACGATATAAAGATGCCATTTATTTTATGTTGCTAAAAATGGTTAGCAATAAAATAGATGCCGAAGATCTTACTATTGAAGCATTTGGAAAAGCATTCAGAAATCTTGGACAATACTCGCCAAGTTTTGCTTTTAGCACATGGTTATTTAAAATTGCATCAAACAATTGTATTGATTTTTTAAGAAAAAAGAAAACTGATATAATTTCAATAGACACCCCAAACGACTCAATAGACCAAGACCAAACAATACCACTGCCTGCAAATGTTTTAGACCCCGAAGAAGAGCTAATTAAATCGCAAAAACTTAACATTATGCGAGATATTGTGTGTAAATTAAAACCACGATATCGCAAACTTATTGAGTTACGTTATTTTAATGAATTTTCGTACGAAGAAATATCAAAAGAACTTGAATTGCCAGTAGGAACAATAAAAGCTCAGTTATTTAGAGCCAGAGAATTACTTTATAACATTATAAAAAATTCTCAAGAAAAAATTTAAGTATTTTTTTTTACATTTTCTGATACTAACAAACAAGAACATTTTATTGAATAAAAATGGAATTAATAAAACGTTATTTTCCGAAATTCTCAAAAGAACAATATATTGCATTTGAAAAACTAATGCCACTTTATGCAGATTGGAACTCTAAAATAAATGTTATTTCGCGTAAAGACATTGAGAATTTATACGAACGACACATACTTCATTCGCTTGCAATAGCTAAATCTATTAAATTTCCAAGCAACTCACAAATTTTAGATGTTGGCACAGGAGGTGGTTTTCCAGGTATTCCATTAGCAATTGCGTTTCCAGAATGTAATTTCACTTTACTTGACGCTATAGGGAAAAAAATTACAGTTGTAAAAGCGGTTGCAGAAGCTCTAGAGCTAAAAAACATAATAGCTATTCATGGTAACGTAATAGAATTAAAACAAAAATTCAACTTTATTGTAAGTCGTGGCGTATGTGCTTTCCCCGAATTTGTTGAGCTTACAAAGAAAAACATTAAGCACGAATCAGCATTTCCACGCAACGGAATAGTTTATTTAAAAGGAGGCGACTTAAAAGAAGAATTATCGGCTTACAAAAACAAAGTAAAGGTTGAAGAAATTTCGAAATGGTTTGCATCGGATTTTTTTGAAACTAAAAAAATTATTTATTTACCAATGTAGTTAGACTTCTTAAAAAATTTCAATAACACTATTTTAGTGTTTTACTTTAGCTATTTTTTATTCTATAATTTCGCTCGCTTCGAGCGAGTGAATCCTTTTTTTTATTTTACACCCATTAAACCCAATTATGAATATTAAAAATTATTTGCAAATAGTTATAACATTATACAATAACTTGCAATCTGTTTTCAATAAACTAAAAAATAATAGCAAATTACACTTTAGAATTGAGCTCGTCTAACTTTAAATTTTTATCGCTATTACGAAGTTTTTTGGCTGTTTCGGTAAAATATTGATGATTTCTAATAAATTCGTATTGCAACTTATTCCATTCATCTATTGAATGAATTTTGCCATGTTCGTAAAGTTCTCTAAACAAGTTTTGTGAAACAGGAATAAAATCGGCTCTGCCTAAATAATCTAAATCAGCATCACAAAGAATCATTTCTAATTTTGTGCGAGGCGATGGAGGAAATTTAGTAGCAAAAATCATTTCCGAAACTATTTTAATTTGCTGGTCGGAATATTGAAATTGCGATAAAATATCTTTAGCCATTTTAATACTTAATAATTCATGATCTTCGTAACCAATTAAGAAACCCGAATCGTGAAACAATGCAGCAGTTTTTAAAAGTAAAAGTTCATCACGCGACACTCCTTCGCCAATACCAAATATTTCAACCTGAACCATTACATCTATTGTGTGTTTTACGTTATGATAATATAAATTTTGTGGCAAACCTTTATCGAGCTTTGTCATAACAACTTCCTCGAGGTCGGCAAATCTTATAAATTGTAATTTTCTAAAAAACTCTTCGTTAGGATAAATGCCTTCACCATTAACAGACAGTTCGGATTTAAATCCCTTAACAAAGTACATATCAATTTCGCCCTTATATTTAACTGGTAGTTTTCCTCTATAATCGCAGTCGAAAAAATCTTTAACAAGTTCGTGAGTTATTTCTGAAATATTTATTTCGCCAACTTTACCCGATGATTCCATACGACTAGCAATATTAACAGTATCGCCCCATATATCGTAAGAGAATTTTTTACTTCCAACAACACCAGCAATAACAGGACCTGTATGAATTCCAATTCTAATATCCCATTCATTTTCTGATTCTTTACGAAGAATTTTCATAAACTGCTGCATTTCAATTGCAGCCATAATTACATCAATAGGATTAGTTCTGTTTTTTTGTGGAATTCCACCAGCACACATATAAGCATCGCCAATAGTTTTAATTTTTTCGATACCTAATTTTTCAACAACAACATCAAATTGCAAAAAGAATTTATCGAGTTCATCAAGCAGTTTTTCGGGATTCATGTGTTCTGCTATTTGTGTAAATCCCTGAACATCGCTAAACAACACGGTAACCATTTTATATTTTTTTCGAGTAGCATGACCTTTTGATGCTAATTCTTCGGCAGTATCTTTAGGTAAAATATTTGCAATTAAATCTTCGGCACGTTCTTTTTGTTTAACAAGTTCTTCGGTACGCTCAGTTAATAAATGTTCGAGTTTAAATTTATCTTGAGCATACGAATACGCACGCCACTTGAGTAGCATTATTATAAAGCTTGCAAGCAATACTATATAAATTAAAAGCGCGTACCATGTACGCCATATTGGTGGTTTTATAATAAAACGATAAACAGCTTCTTGTGATTTGTTATTATAAATATTTTTTGCATGAACATGAAAAACATATTCACCTTCGTACAAGTTAGTATATTCTTTTAAATGCGAACGCTCCCACGATGACCATTCTTTATCAAAATTTTCGAGATAATATTGATAATACACATCATCTGGACTTTCGAAAAAAGGAGCCGAAAAACCAAAAGTGATATGATTATATCGAAAATCAAATTTTGGAATAACAGTATCGAGCATACCAGTTAACATGTCATTTACAGTACTAACGCCACAATAAACAATCGAATCGTGCCCAATAACAACTTGCCTTAAAATTGTTTTAAGTGCAGAAGTATCATTGTTATAATATTTTGTATCGAAACGAATTAACCCGTCAAAACCACCAAACCAAACTACATTATTAAAATCGGGGTAAATGGCTTCAACAGTAAAATCTTTAATCTTTTTAAAGGGTATATTAGCGAGTTTATATTTATTACCTTGACCTTTATAATATGCCACAGAAGTTTCTTTATCAAAAACTCCTTCTATTCCGGAGCTTAGCCAAAGATTATTATTAAAATCTTCGGTAATTGGGAAAACCCAGCGTTTACCACTACTAAAATCGAGTCCAATTCTAGTATCAATATTAAATTTATTGCTAGAATAGTTATACCTATAAACGCCTTTCTGTGTAGAAAACAATATGCCTTGTGAAGTAGAATAAACATCAATCCAATTATGATATTTTGGTAACCCATTATTTTCGAAATACACTGAAACATTAGCAGCCTTACTCCAGCCATTTGTAAAATCGACTTTAAATGTTCCCTTATAATCGGTACCAAGCCATAAAATTCCATTTTTATCTTCGGCAACAGTTCGAATTTGTTCATTAATTTTTTCGAATTTCCCTAAATCTTCCCATTTGCCGTTTTTATAACTTAATGCGTAAAGTCCATTAGATTTTCCAAGATAAATTATTTGTGGATATTTTTTAGACCTTGCTATTGCTTCTAATTGTCCATTAGCAATTTTTTTTGCTTCGTCATTATTTATCAAGTAAATTCCATCATTAGTCGATAAAAGCAACCCTTCTTTTAATGCAAAAAATCGATTACAATCTACTTTTATATTTTTAACAGGAACAAATTTTTCAAAATCAATATTATTTGACTGTGCATCGATAGAATTTATTTTTAAGTAAAAAGCCCCTTGCGAAGTAGCAATATATATTTTGCCTCTATATCTACAAATAGAAGAGATTCCCCCATGAACACCATTATTTCTATTAAAATATGTAAATGCCGATGGCACTTCAGTTCTACAAATACCATTATTTAAACTTACCCATAAATTATTTCGTTTATCTAGAAATAAGTCATGAACAAAATCGTTATACAATCCTGTTTTTTCATTTAAACCAGTAATATATTTTCCTTTTTTGTCAATAACAACAAATCCACCACGATTAGTACCGATAGCATAAAAACCATCGGCAACGGGTATAGCACAAGTAAATTCATTAGTGTATAAAAAATCGTCAATTTCAGTAACAAAAGGCACAACAGTGCCGTCGGAATTTAAAATAAAAAATGTTTTATCTTGAACTGTTTTTATTAACAACTGATTGCCATAAGGTAAAATACCAACAACCGATTTTTTAGAAAAAAAATCATTGTTATTTACTTGAATTAAACCCGTTGGCAAATATTTGTAAATTCCACCAGGTTGTCGCGATATATATATTTGATTGTTTACCTTAAAAACATTTATTTCTAAAGCAGAGCTATCGAGCATAACCAAATTATTTTTGTTCCATAAATACAAATTAGAACCTGCAACAAAAAAAACTTTTTCGTTAAGTGTTACAATTTTTAAAACCTGACCAATATTCCTGTTTCTTAAAGGTAATTTGTTTAAAAGCGAAACAAAAACGTTAACATCTTGCTTATTTCTAATTAAATAACCAAAGTTATTATAACTACCAACAAAAACTCTACTTTTACTATCAACAGCCAATTGTGGAATTCCATTTTGTGGAATCATTCGCCATGAATAGCCATCATATTCAAGTACACCACTTAAATTTCCAACATATAAAATTCCATTAGCATCTTCGGTAATAGAAAAATTTTGACTCTCGTAGCCATAGCTTTTTGGAGGAAAATTTTGGGCAAAAGGAATACCCATTTCATTTTCTTGACCAAATAACGATGGTCCAACAAATTGAATTACTACAACTAAATAAATTATTGTAATATTTAAAAAAAATTTTATAACTTTGCTATGTTTATAATGTATCATACAATAACCAGCAATTAGCTTAAATTCGATGTAAACTTAAAAAAAATATCACAATAAATATGGAAAATTCAACAAAATCTATTTTAGTGCCATGGGATTTTACAGAAGTGGCAGAAAACGCACTTTTACATTCGTTACGACTAATAAAAACCATTAACGCAAACATTGTTTTATTAAACATAGTAAATAGCAAAAAAGAAGAGCCAATAGCATTAAAAAAACTTGAACAAGTTGCTTCTGATGTGTCAAAAAAACATAACATAAATGTTACAGGATTAGTAAAAGAAGGAAATATTTTTTCTGGAATAAAAGAATGTGCCGAAGAGTTAAACGCTACGTTTGTAGTTATGGGTACACACGGCATAAAAGGAATGCAAAAACTTACTGGTAGCTGGGCATTAAAAGTAATTGCAAATTCAGCAATACCATTTATTGTTGTACAAGGTAAACCCGAACACGAAGCTTTTGCAAAAGTTGTTTTACCAATAGATTTTAGTCAAGAAAATAAAGAAAAACTTCGTTGGGCAGTTTATATTTCTGCATATTTTAAAACAAAAATGTTTTTATTTATTCCTTTTATTATTGATGAAGTACTTTTACGTAAAACTAAAGCCAATCTTTCTTTTGCACGTAATTATTTAGACGAAAGAGATGTGCCATACGAAATTACTGTTTCACAACAAAAAGGAAAATTTTCTGATCAAACTATTAATTATGCTTCTGAAATTGATGCTGATATGGTAATGATTATGACTACCAAACAACCTCGATTAACCGATTATATTTTTGCAGCCGACGAACAACAAATAATTGCTAATAGCTCAAAAATTCCTGTAATGTGTATTAATCCACGTACAGACACAAAAAAGAATACAGGTTTTCATTGAACTTGTTAAAAAATAAATTTATAAAAACCTCTAAGTTAATCTTTGAGGTTTTTTTTATTTATTATAAAAACATTGTTTTAAAATAGCAAAACATCAGTTGGCAAAAACATTTTTTAATTTAACTTTGTCCATCATTAAAAAAAATATTATGAGAAAAATTGTTATAATTTTTACAACGGCAATAGGTTTAATAATTAATCAAGATGTTTTTTCTTGCACTAACCTATTAATTACAAAAGGAGCATCAACTGATGGCTCAACAATGATTTCGTATAATGCAGATAGTCATGTTTTATATGGGGAATTATATTTTACCCCTGCTGCAAACTATCCCGAAGGAACAATGTTAGATGTTTACGAATGGGATACTGGCAAATATCTTGGTAAAATAAAACAAGTAAAACACACTTATTCTGTTGTTGGAAATATGAATGAAAATCAAGTTTCGATTGGAGAAACAACTTATGGTGGAAGATTAGAACTTCAAGACACAACAGCAATAGTTGATTACGGCTCCTTAATATATATTACATTGCAACGTGCAAAATCTGCACGCGAAGCAATAAAAATATTTTCGGAACTTATTAATGAATATGGATATTACAGCGAAGGCGAATCGTTTTCTATTGCCGATGCAAATGAAGTTTGGATTCTTGAAATGATTGGTAAAGGCTCTCCCAAAAAAGATTCAAAAGGTAAATTAGATTATAGTAAAGGTGCCGTTTGGGTTGCAATTCAAATTCCAGATGGATACATATCTGGGCATGCAAACCACGCACGTATAACAACATTTCCATTTCAAAAAAAGAACGATTTTTTTAATTTAAAACAAACTGTTTTTCATTCACCAGATGTTATTTCTTTTGCTCGTAAAATGGGATATTATAAAGGTGAAGACAAAGACTTTAGTTTTTCGGACACATATGCTC
This sequence comes from Bacteroidales bacterium, assembly GCA_036171595.1. Lineage (GTDB taxonomy): Bacteria > Bacteroidota > Bacteroidia > Bacteroidales > GWA2-32-17 > GWA2-32-17. The sequence goes on along the minus strand of JAVHRJ010000462.1, from coordinate 1,392 downwards.
CACTCGACTTTGAAGGAGCACGTTTTTGCGAAGCACGTACTTGGGCTCAATTTTATAGAGTAAATAAAGAAATGGCAAAATACGAACAGTATGCTATGGGTTACGATTTAAAAAATAGAATGCCACTATATATTAAACCCGACAAAAAATTAAGTGTACACGATGTTATAGAACTTATGCGCGATTATTATCAAGGTACAAAAATGGATATGACAAAAGATTTTGGTGCTGGTTCTTATAATTGTATTGTTCGCTGGAGACCATTAACTTGGAAAGTTGATTCTACAACTTATTTTAACGAACGTGCAGTTAGCACACAACAAACAGGTTTTACATTTGTTGCTCAAAGTCGCTCTTGGTTACCTAATGCAATTGGTGGAGTTAATTGGTTTGGAGTTGATGATACATATTCTAATGTATATGCTCCAATGTATTGCGGTATTACAAAAGTTCCCGAAACCTTTGCTGTTGGTAATGGCTCAATAATGGAATTTAATGAAAATTCAGCATTTTGGGTTTTTAATCAAGTTTCAAACCTAGCATATACAAGATATAACGATATTATTAAAGATATTCAACCTGTTCAACTTGAATTAGAAACAAAGTATATTGAAGATGTTGCAAAAATTGATAAAGAAGCTAGTGAACTTTATAAAAGCAATCAAACAAAAGCATTAGAATTAATAACTAATTTTAGTGTAAATACTGGCAATGAAACTGTAAAAAGATGGAAACAGCTTTACGGATTTTTATTTACTAAATACATGGATGGTAATATTAAAACGGTTGTTCCTGGACAAAGAAACCCTAAAGTTAAACAACCAGGATATAACAATGCCTTTTACCGACAAATTGTAAAAGAAAGTGGAGATAAATTCAAAGTTCCTAGTGAAGAAAAAAAGAATTAATATTTAAAAAAATATCAAAATCCCAACTTTTTTGCAAACAAATAAGTTGGGATTTTTGTTTTATGGTTTCTGAAAATATTTAAACTACTAATTTATAGATAATGGCAATAATAAAAGTAAAACCCTTTTTGCCAATTTACCCTGTAGCTTAAATTAAAAAATATTTAATCAATTTATTTTGATCGCACTTCTTGCTATTCAATTTAACTCGCCATTAAATTCTTTTGCTCACTTTTATATGTTAAATTTTATATCACAATTGCTTGAAACGGGGTAAGAATTATTTATTGCATATTCTGTAATAAAACTTATAACAATTTTTATCGTTTTACTAAGGAAAGTCTAATTTCAAAAGTTCAAAAAAAGAACCGGAATATTCCGGTTCTTTTTTAAATAGTACTATATAAAATAATAATAAATTATTTTTTCTCTCGTAACAAATAGAAGAATCCTTTTTCTTCGAATGGCGTTTCTTTTTTACCTG
>JAVHRJ010000461.1:0-2248 GCA_036171595.1 Bacteroidales bacterium | reverse complement strand
TTACAATACCCGATAGTAATGTAATACATCTTTCCCCCCTTAAAAATTTAACTTACAAAAATAAAAATATTTTCTGAATGTCATAGTATAATTGACAAATATTTTTTATATTTGCAGAAAAAACTTTATGGCAAAAATCGAAGAAATGTTCTGTATTAATGATAAATGCAAGGATTATGGCATTAAAAATTCCGGAAATGTACGAACAAGGGGAACATACGGTGTAAAGAAAGATAAGCAACTACTGTACTGCCATACTTGTGGACAACGCTTTTCACAGTCCAGAGCCACTGCATTTTTTGGGTTACGTATCCCCGAAAAGAAAATCAAACAAGTGATTAAGCTAGCTGCTGAAGGAATCGGAATTAGAGAAACGGGTCGGCAACTCCATATTAGTAAAGACACTGCAAATAAGATAGTGCTAAAAACAGAGAAACACTGCGAGATAGTTCTGAGCAATCTCTTATCTTCATTAGAAATAAGTAAAAGCCAGATAGATATATTACTTTCATTTATTGAAATCAGAAAAGTACTTAAAAAATAGCCACCATTAACAGCATTGCCTTATGTGTATCATATTCAGGATATTATTTTTTTATTGTTAGTCAATTATATTATGACGTTAAATTTTAAACAAAACAATATGGAGCAGACTAAAGACTTAAGCGCTTTTTTTTTTCACTATTTAGAAGACTGGAATCCAAACAGAATTGAGTTTTTAACGCTATATATTTTAGCTTTAATTAAAGTTCAAAGTGTTAATTCTTCAGATATTGCAACTGTATTAAACCCCTTTGCAAAAAAGGAATCAAACCAGAGAAGAATTGAGAATTTCTTTGCCAACCAAGAAATCAACTATGAAATAATCGCCTTGATGGCACTTGCAATTTTGCCTGTAAAAAAGTATAAAATATCAATTGACCGGACTAATTGGAAATACGGTTCAAAAGACATCAATGTATTTATGCTGTGCATCAATTATCAGGGAATAGGTATCCCTGTTTATTGGACATGCCTTGATAAAAGAGGAAACAGCAATACCAAAGAACGAATAGATTTATTGGAAGCCTTTATAAAAATATTTGGTCAAGAGAAAATCAAATATTTATTAGCAGATAGAGAATTTGTTGGCGAAGAATGGTTCAAATATCTCAAAAAAAGAAAAATATCATTTTATATAAGAGTCCGTGAGAACTTCTATTTACAAGACTTTAATGATAAGGTACGAGTTAAATTTCTTTTTGACAGACCCACTCCAGGAGTTTACAGAGACGGAAAAATATGCGGGGTAAATCTTAATATAGTTGGGCGTCGTTTATCAAAAAGTGAACGTAAAGAGGCTAATGAAGAATTACTGATAGTTGTTACTAACGAAACTGTATCAGACCCATATGAAGTTTTAAAAATATACAAGCAAAGATGGGAAATTGAAACTCTTTTTCGGGCATATAAAAAGAAAACTTTTAACATGGAAGACACTCATATGTCTGAACCGGAGAGAATACGAAAACTTGTTGCCCTTATTAGCATTGCCCTTATTTGGTCGTATAAAGTCGGTATTAAATACGACAAATGCTATGAGCCGATTGAAATAAAAAAACACGGACACAAGCAATATAGTTACGTTAAATATGGCCTTGATATATTGAGAGAAATTGTCAGTTATATTAACATCAAAACCGTAGAATTTGCAAATGTTGTTATATTACTCAGTATTGTTGGGTTTGAAAAAAGCCTTGCTAATTCTCTCGAATGAATAAAAACTATCATCAATCCCGTTCTTTGATTATATGTTGTCATTAAGTAATTCCTATCGTATGGGATAGCTATGTCCTTATTTCAAGCAAATCAATTACTATGGGGATTTATCAGTGAAAAAAAATATCTCGACAAGTTTTATGCTGCTTTTTTTGTAATGGCTACTTGTATTCGGGAAAATAAAAATATTTACTATCGGGTATTGTAGTAGATTTTATTAATTTTTTCCCAAGTATAATGACGAAACGATAAATGAAATGGAAAAAATCTAACGTAAACTCCATCTCTTTTTATTATTGTGTCAAGTCTAAAAATTAAAAATAAAATTGTCAACAATAATAGCAACCCTGAAGTAATAATAATCCCTGTATTAGTCATTGGTTTAGTTCCAAATTGTTGACCAAATATAACTTGAATAATTAAACCATAAAGGAATAGTCCGTTAATCCCTATCAAAAGTAACCAAAGCCACCATTGCTTGAACTTTTGT
>JAVHRJ010000460.1:0-11580 GCA_036171595.1 Bacteroidales bacterium | reverse complement strand
CTTGATAGATTAGTTGGTTTTGAACTTTCACCATTATTATGGAAAAAAATTAGACCAAGCCTCTCGGCTGGCAGAGTACAATCTGTAGCAGTTAGATTAATTGTTGAAAGAGAACGCGAAATTTTTGGTTTTACTGCTACTTCACAATATAAAGTTTCTGGAATATTTATTATTACAGATAAAAACGGAAAAAAATATGAAGTAAAAGCCGATATTCAAAAGGGATTTACAACAAAAAAAGAAGCAATTAATTTTCTAGAAAAATGTAAAAAATCAACTTTCTTAATATCGGATATTCAAATAAAACCATCTTCAAAATCGCCATCACCACCTTTTACAACATCTACTTTACAACAAGAAGCAAGCAGAAAACTTGGCTTTTCGGTTTCGCAAACAATGACCTTAGCTCAAAAATTATACGAAGCTGGTCAAATTACATATATGCGTACCGATTCTGTTCATCTTTCAGATTTAGCAATAGCTACATCAAAAAAAGAAATTGAACAAAAATATGGTAAACAATATAGCAAAACACGTCAATTCCAAACAAAATCAAAAGGTGCACAAGAAGCTCATGAAGCTATTCGTCCAACTTATTTTACAAGTAGCACAGTTACAGCTTCAGCAAACGAAAAAAGATTATACGAATTAATTTGGAAAAGGGCAATTGCTTCTCAAATGAGCGATGCGTCAATTGAAAAAACTATTGTAACAATAAGCGTTTCAAATGCTTCTGAGTTATTTTCAATTACTGGTGAAGTTATTAAATTTGATGGATTTTTAAAAGTGTATTTGGAATCGACCGATGATGACAATGAAGAGGAAGGGGTTTCTTTACTCCCACCAATGCAAAAGAATCAAAAAATCGAAATGAAAAGTATTACTGCCGACGAAAGATATAATCACCACCCAGCAAGATATACCGAAGCTAGTTTAGTTAGAAAAATGGAAGAACTTGGTATTGGACGTCCATCTACTTATGCACCAACAATTTCAACAATTATAAAGCGCGAATATATTGTTAAAGAAGACAGACAAGGAAATGAACGTCAGGTAAATTCAATTACCCTAGCTAATAATATTATTAAAGAACTTATTAAAACCGAAAATTACAATTTCGAAAAATCAAAGCTTTTCCCAACAGAAATTGGAATGATTGTTAATGATTTTTTAATCGAAAATTTTGCTGACGTACTAGAATATAATTTTACAGCTTCAGTTGAACTTGAATTTGATAAAATTGCAGAAGGAAAAACTGAATGGGTTAAAATGTTGAAAAATTTTTATAAAAAATTTCATTCAAAAGTTGAAGAAAGTTCAAAAAAAGTAGAACGAAACAATACCGAAAGATTGCTAGGAAACGACCCTAAAACTGGCAAACCAATATACGTACGTTTTGGGAAATACGGACCATTTGTACAACTTGGCGAAAAAACTGAAACCGAAAAGCCAAAATACGCTAGTCTTAAAAAAAGTCAATATCTCGAAACTATAAAACTTGAAGAAGCTATAGAACTTTTCGATTTACCAAGAAAACTTGGTTTGTATCTTGGAAAAGAAATAGTTATAAACATTGGGCGATTTGGACCTTATGCAATGCACGATGGTAAATTTTGCTCATTAAAAAAAGGAATCGACGACCCATATAAAATTACTTACGAAAGAGCGGTTGAACTTATTGTTGAAAAACAAAATCAAGTAAATAATAGCATGCTAAAAGAATTTAAAGAAGATTCAACATTAAAAATTGTAAAAGGAAGATATGGTGCGTATATTAAATTTAATGAATTAAATTATCGAATACCTCCAAAAACGGATTGGAATACATTATCATACAAAGACATAGTTGATATAATTAAACAAAGTCCAGAAAAGAAACCTAAAGTTGAAAAAACTAAAACAATAAAAGCAAAAACATCAAAATCTAAAGTTGCAAATAAAAAAACTACTAAAACAATAAAAAAAACTTCTAAAAAATAATAATGGAGCAAATATTAGATTTTTTTGATCCAGTAAATTTAGATAACATAGTAAATTTCAACTATGACGATAAATCATTATTCTTAAATAAAATAACAATAAATTCAACTAAAAATAAAAAAATAGATTTTACAAAAATTAAAATCGCTATAATTGGTACTTATAATCTTAACGAAACAGATTCAAATAATATAAGTAATAATATCAGAAAAAATTTATATTCTTTATTTTTACCCTACAATGTAAGCATAATAGATTTCGGAAATTTAAAGTGCGGGAAAACACAAAACGATACTATTTACGGTATAAGAGAAGTTTTAAATATTTTAAATCGAAAAAAAATTACAGCTATAATAATAGGCAATAGCAGCAATATAACTTTTGGTGCATATTTATCATTCGAGGAAATAAAAAAGCCCGTTAATATTGTATCAGTTGATAGCAAAATTAATTTGAAACATAAAAATATTGAAGAAAACAATATTCACTTTTTACCAAAAATTATTCTTAAAAAAAATAACTGCCTCTTTAATTATTCATTATTAGGATATCAATCATACTTTGTATCACCAATAGAATTAAGTGTTCTTTCGAGATTATATTTTGATACAATGAGGTTAGGAATATTACAATCAAATATTGCAGATTCAGAACCATTTTTTCGCGATGCAGATATAGCTTCTTTTAATATTAATTCTATTAAAGGATCTCTTTTAAAGTCAAATACTATTTCTCCAAATGGAATAGACACAAAAGAATTTTGTCAACTATCAAAATATTCTGGAACAAGTAACAGGTTATCAAGCTTCTGTATTTATGGCGATAATTATAATGATTCTCAAGTAATGCTTGCAGCTCAAGCAATATGGTATTTTATTGAAGGATTTACACAACGCAAATATGAAAATCCACAAAAAAAATCCAATTCAATTATTAAATTTTATGTTGAAGTAGGAAAAGATACTTCAATAACATTCTATAAAAGTAAAATTACAGAACGTTGGTGGATGGAAATACCATACCCAAAATCAAAATTTGAAAAACATTTGATTGTATCATGTTCATATTCAGATTATAATAAAGCATGTACAGGTAATGTTCCAGACAGATGGTGGAAATTTTTTCAAAAAATCTGCTGAAAAACATTTTTTAACAATATTTATTCTACATTTGCGTTAATAAAGAATAAAAAAATTAAAAATAAGATAAAAACAAGTTGTTTAAATTAAAAACACAACTTTTACAAATTTGAATCGTAGAAAATCAAAATATTAAAAAAATTAGTGAAAAAAAATATAAAATTTGTTTTTAAAGAATATTTTTATTTACTTTACGCTGTGATAAAGTGGAATTTAAACATAAACCTAGAGAAGTAAACATCTAAATATGAGGAAAATAATTTCTCTTTTGGCTTTGATTTTTGTGGGATTTAACATTCTTGCTCAGCAAGACCCACAATTGAGCCTAAATAAATATAATATTTTACCTGTTAACCCTGGCTTTGCTGGGAGTAACGATGCAATTTGTGCATCAGTACTTTACAGATCACAATGGATGGGCTTTGAAGGCGCTCCAAAAACAATGGTTTTTAGTGGCGATATGGCAATTCCAAGTGTAAGTAGCGGTGTAGGGCTAAATATTATGAGTGATAATATTGGATTTGAAAAAAATATGTATTTTAATTTAGCATATGCTTATAGACTAAAAATAGGAACTGGCTCATTAGGAATAGGACTTGGCCTAGGTTTTTTAAATAAATCATTAAATGGCGAATGGGTAACCCCAGATAAATTAAATTTAGTGCCAGGAGCTTCAAATCCATATTCTGATCCTGCTATTCCACATTCAGAAAATAAATTTGTTTTTGATGCAAATTTTGGAGTTTTTTACCGTGCAAAAGAAGATAAAATTTATGGTGGCATATCTTCTACACATCTAACACAACCCGATTTAAAATATGAATCTGGTAAAATGCCTTTTGTTGCAAGACATTATTATATAGTTGCAGGTTCATATATACAAATGCCTGATAAGAATTGGGGATTAAATCCATCAGCATTTATTAAATCAGATGGTAGAACTAACCAATATGACCTTAATTTATTACTTGAATATAGACGTCAATTTAGAGGTGGATTATCATACCGTTTTGGTGATGCAATTGTAGCAATGATTGGTTTTACAACTCAATCAAATATTACATTTGCAATAGCATACGATTTAACAACCTCAAAATTAAGGTCTTATGAAAAGGGGTCTATAGAATTTATGGCTAAATATTGCTTTAATATTTCTAAAGCTGGACCAAGAGGAAAATACGGAAGTGTTAGATTTTTATAATAATAATGAAAATAATAAGTTCTCATAATAAATAAATGTACCATGAAAACTTTAGTATTGATATTAATTTTGTTTGTTTCACTAGTTGGTTTAAACAGTTGCTCAAATACTGGTAATGGCGAACTCGTTGGAGTTTCCAATAGAGAGTCATGGTATGAAGCACAACCTTATGGTATGTTGTTCATACAAGGTGGAAGTTATAACATGGGTCCTGATGACCAAGATGTTCCATGGGCAATGACCGCTGAAACAAAAACTGTTACAATACCACCATTTTGGATGGACGAAACAGAAATAACAAATAACGAATATCGTCAATTTGTTGAGTGGGTTCGCGATTCTCTTGCTGCAAGATTATTGGGTGCTCAATTAGAACAGTATTTAATTACAGAAAATGAAGCAGGTGAAGAAATAAATCCACCTTTTATTAACTGGGAGGAAAAAATAAAATGGGATGACCCTGAACAAAAAGAAATATTAAACGAAATGTTTTTACCAGAGCATGAACGTTTTTATCGTCGTAAAGAACTAGATGCTAGAAAATTAAATTTCGAATATTTTTGGATTGATTTACATCAAGCTGCAAAAAAATATGATTTTAATAACGAAGCACGTCGCGCATGGAATGCAGATGAAAATAAGTACGACGGTGAAGTTACTGATTACAATTACAAAAGTCCTACTAAAGGTCAACGAATTCAAGTTAAAGATCGCTCTTCATATATAGTTAGAGATTATGTAAATGTTTACCCTGATACTTTATGTTGGGTTGGCGATTTCACTTATTCATTTAATGAACCATATGTGAATTATTTTTGGCATCCAGCTTTTGATAACTACCCAGTAGTTGGTGTTACATGGAGGCAAGCTCGTGCATTTTGTGTATGGAGAACACAATTATTAAATAATTTCTTTGCTTCAATGGGCGAAACATTTGTGCAAGATTATAGGTTACCAACTGAATCTGAATGGGAATACGCTTCACGCGGAGGATTAAAAGGTGCTATGTATCCTTGGGGTGGTTATTATACACAAAATTATAAAGGCTGTTATATTGCAAACTTTAAACCTATGCGTGGAAATTATTCAGCTGATGGCGGTATTTACTCATTAGTTGTTGCAAGTAACGACCCAAACGAGTGGGGATTATACGACATGGGTGGAAATGTATCTGAATGGACAAGTAATGCATTTGATGAATCAGCATATAGCTGGACAGATGATTTAAGTCCAGATTATACATACGAAGCACTTCCTGATGATCCACCTGTAAGAAAACGCAAAATTATTCGTGGTGGTTCATGGAAAGATATTTCATATTATATGCAAAATGGTACTCGTACTTACGAATATCAAGATACAGCAAAATCATATATAGGATTTCGTTGTGTAAGAGCATATTTAGGGCGCGATTTTAATGATGGCGGCTCAGGTTCACAAGTTTATTAATTAAAATTAAATATTAACCTTTAAATTAAAAAAAAAATGGGATTTAGCATAAGCGAACTTACTCAAACAAGAGGTTGGAAAAACTTTATGTCGAAGGTTTATGGTTGGGGTGCAACCGTAGTACTTTTAGGTGCAATGTTTAAAATTATGCACTGGCCTGGTGCTGGTGTTATGATTGTGCTTGGTCTTAGTACAGAGGCGTTTATATTTTTCACTTCTGCATTTGAACCACTTCATCAAGAGTGGGATTGGAGTTTAGCTTATCCAGAATTAGCTGGAATGCATGACGAAATTGAAGATGAAGATTTAAAGAAAAAAGAAAAAAGCAATAAAAAATCAGCTTTAGAGAAATTTGATGAATTAATTAATAAAGCTGAGATAACTCCAGAACTTTTTGAGAAATTAGGACATGGGTTACGTTCTTTAAACGAAACAACTGAAAAACTTTCTGATGTTTCTGAAGCAAGTGCTGCAACAAATAATTATGTTGCAAGTTTCGAAAAAGCTTCATCTAAAGTTAATGAGTTTGCCGATTTATATGGACAATCTGCTCAAGCTTTAAATACTTCAGCAAGCACACTTACTAAATCATACGAAAAATCAGCTGAAATAGTTTCTGGAAGTGTTTCTACTTTCTCAGATACAATTGCTAACAGCGGAAATAAAGTTTCTGGTATGATTACCGAAACAGGACAAAAACTTTCAGAATCATACAGTAGATTAGCTGAAGCAATGAATTCTGAATTTGAAAACACAAAATCTGGTTCAAAAAGCTATAGTGAACAATTACAAGTAATGTCAAAAAATCTTGTAGCATTAAATTCAATTTATGAATTGCAATTACAGGGTTCTAACGAATATCTTGAAACGTCTAAACAACTATTTGCTGGTATGGATGACATTATGGTTAATATGAAAAATTCTGCTGAAGATGTTAAAAAGTATCGTGATGAAATTTCTAAATTAGGCACTAACCTTAGTGCAATGAATACTATTTATGGCAATATGCTTTCTGCTATGAATTTTTCAAAATAATTTTTAATTAATATTTACTAAAAATAATATATAGAATATGGGTGCAACGAATTGTCCAGAAACCCCGAGGCAGAAGATGATTGGAATGATGTATCTTTTCTTGACAGCAATGTTAGCATTGAATGTTTCTAAAGATATACTTGACGCTTTTGTTGTTGTTAATGAAGGACTTGAAAAAACAAATGCAAATTTTACAATAAAAAACGGATTTACTTACGATGCGTTTACAGTTGCAAAACAAAACGATCCTATAAAGGTTACTGCATATTATGATGCAGCTATGAAAGCCAAAAAATATTCTGAAGATGTATTTGAGTATATAAAAGGTTTAAAAATTGACTTGATTATGCAAGTTGATGGTAAACCAAAAAACCTTGCTGAAGAAGCTGAAAAAAACATGAAAACTTTTGAAGCAAAAGACTCAAGAGATGTTCCTCATCGTTTTATGTTAATGGATGCAGTTGATGGTTCACAAGGTCATGCTCGAGATATAAAAAATAAGCTTATTGAATATAAAAAGAATATGATTGCACTTATTAATGACCCGAAAATTTCATTAGCAGATAAAGCTATTACATTAAAAACTTTAGGAGATTTGGGTATTAATACTGAAAATAATCCAAAAGCAAGTCCAGATAAACCTGATGAAAAATATTGGGAAACTGAACTATTTGCAGAAATTCCTGCAGCAGCTACATTAACATTAATGACAGAACTTCAAAACCAGGTTAAAAATGCAGAAGCTACAATAATTCAAACTTTACTTGGAGGTATTGGTGCAACAGATTTTAAATTTGATACAGTTGCTCCTCGTGTTATACCAAAATCTAATTTCTTGATTTCTGGAGACAAATACGAAGCAGACCTTTTTATTGCTGCATTTAGTTCATCTGATACTGCTTCTAAAATATTAATAGGCGATTCATACGATTCTGCTAAAGCAACACTTACAGGAAATGTAAAAACTATTAATATTCAACATGGCGTTGGAAAATATATTGTAGAAGGTGCAGGAATTGGGACTCATAATTATGCTGCGGTAATTAATGTTTTTAACGCATCAACTGGTCAATTTAAACCTTATCCAGTAAAATCAGGCGGAAGTTATAATCTTGAATATACTGTAGCGCCTCCAATGGCAGTAGTTTCACCAACTAAAATGAACGTTCTTTACATAGGCGTTGATAATCCAATTGAAATTTCTGTTCCTGGTTTCCGTGACGATCAAATTTCTGCTTCATGCTCTGGTGGCTCACTATCAAAATCTGGTAAAGGTTGGGTTGCACGTGTTTCAAAAGTTGGAAAATGTAATATAAGCGTAAATGCTAAAGACGATAAAGGTACTTCAAGAAGTATGGGCTCTAAAGAGTTTAGAGTAAAAAGAGTTCCTTCACCAGTACCAATGTGTGCTGGACAAAAAGGAGGTATAATTTCTAAAGGTCTTTTAGCTGCTCAAGTTGGTCCTGCAGCTGTTCTTGAAAACTTCGACTTTGAATTAAAATTTTCTGTAATAGCTTTCTCTGTATCTGCAACAATAAATGGATTTGAAACCGATATTCCAGCACAAGGTGGTAGATTTAATCCTCAACAAGTTGCATTAATTAATAAAATGCAAAAAGGAAAAAGAATTCGTATTGAAAATGTAAAAGCAAAAGCACCTGATGGTACAGTAAGCGATATTGGCTCAATTTCATTTAAAATTCAGTAACCTTTTAAAATTTTGAGTTATGAAAAAAATTATTATTATTTTAACTCTGGTCATCTTCATTGCTCCCTTTGCAAAAGCACAAGTAAGTGATGTTTTAGATGGAGTTTACGTAAAAGAAAATGTTCCTGCACGTAAACCAGTTCCATATCATCATCTTAGAGAAGCTGACATGATGTGGTCGAAAAAAATATGGAGAATGCTTGATTTAAGAGAAAAACTTAATCATCCATTATATTTTCCTACTACAAAATTAGATGAAAGATATAGTTTGATTGATTTAATTATGTACGGTGTTGAACAAGAAGGATTAGTAGTTTATGATCCAACTGATGATGAGTTTACAACACCTATGACAGCAACTCAAATTGATGAAAAATTTGGTGTGTCAAGCGATACCACATACATTGACGATCCTGAAACAGGCGAAACTAAACCTGTAGTAGTTAAACATGAAAGAACTACTTCTGAAATTCTTCGTATGATGACAAAAGAAGTTTGGTATTTTGACAAACAAAGATCTATGCTTGAAGTTAGAATTGTAGGAATTTCTCCAATAAGAATGTACGAAAAACCTGCTGCTTTAGGTCAAGAAGCACCAACTGAAGCAGATTCTTCAGATGAAAAAGAACTTACAATGAAACCAGTATGTTGGGTATATTTCCCAGCAGCTCGCCCACTTTTAGCTAATCACGAGGTTTTTAATCCAAATAACGATGCTGAACGTCGTACATTTGATGATATATTTTTTAAACGTAGATTTAGTAGTTATATTTATCAAGAAACTAATGTTTATAATAACCGTTATATAGGTTTATTTAAACAAGGCTTAGATGCTTTACTTGAATCTGATAGAGTAAAAGATTACGTTTTTAAATTTGAACACGATTTATGGGAATATTAAAAAAAAGCCTCTTTCGAGGCTTTTTTTTATACATAATTTTCACCTTTATTAATTTTAATATCGTTTACAATTTGCCTTAATTGTTGTTCGTCAGATTTTTTACAAATTAATAAAGATTCGTTTGTGTCAACAACAATAAAATCTGATAAACCATTAATAACTACTAGTTTATTATTGTTAACGTTTACAATTGTATTTTCGGTATTATAAGCCATTATATTATTTCCACTAAAAACATTATTATCTTCGCTTTTATTCGAGTTTTCAAAAAGTGAACCCCAAGTTCCAACATCAGACCAACCAAAATCAGCACAAATTACATATACATTATTGGCTTTTTCCATCACACCATAATCAATAGAAACATTTTTGCATTCGGCATAAACAGTTGAAATAGCATAATCCTCCTTATATGTAGAAAAAAACTGATATGCCTCTTTAAATAAAACATCAACTTCTTTTAAATATATTTCGAAAGCTTTATTTATAGTTTGAATATTCCAAATAAATATACCGCTATTCCAAAAAAATTCACCACTTTCGAAAAAAACTTTTGCCATTTTAATATCAGGTTTTTCTGTAAAAGTTTTTACTTTAAATAGCTTACCATCAACTTTTTCATCTTTATTTACCTGAATATATCCATAACCGGTTTCAGGACGTTGAGGCTTAATCCCAATTGTAAGTAAAGCATCGTTATTTGAAACAAATTCTAATCCTTTAGTAATTGTATTTCTAAATTCTACGGTATTTGTAATTAAATGATCAGAAGGAGCAACAACAATATTTGCTTTTGGATTACGCTTTAAAATAGTATAATTTGCATAAGCAATACAAGGGGCAGTATTTTTTCTTTGTGGCTCAAGCAAAACTTGTTCTGAAACTAGTTCAGGAAGTTGCTCTAAAACTAAATCTTTATAATCTTTATTTGTAACAATATAAATATTTTCAACTGGACATATTCCTCTAAATCTTTCAAAAGTATCTTGTAAAAATGTTTTTCCAGTATTTAAAATATCAAGAAATTGCTTTGGACGTGAAGTTTTACTTAATGGCCAAAATCGACTACCTATTCCACCTGCCATTATTACACAGTAATTATTGCTAATCATACAATTATAATCTTTTTTTAATTAATTAATTTGTAAAAGTATAAAAAATATAAGGAAAAATAATGATAATTATGTATTAAGAGTACTAATTTCAATTTTATTATAGTACTTCAATTTTTTTCTGGATATAATACATTTTGTTGTTATTTAAACACTTGCATAAATATCTTGTACGTTTAATTTCAATAACTTTAACTTGCATTCCATTAATTAACGAAACTAAAGAATTAACCGGAAAATCTTCTAATCTTTTAGGAATTGTAATATTTAAATATTTATTTATTGAATCATTTATTATGATACGAGATTCGAAAGATAAATCTTTTTTAATAACATATTGCAAATTAATAGTTTTAGCAATATCTAAAGGAAACAAATTATTATTTAAAGCATCGTCAATTATTTTAATAAATTCTAATTTCCACTCGCTACCATGAGCTTTAATTTTTTGTCCAAAATTTTCGTAAGCCTTTAAATGTGCAAGTTCATGTAACAAAGTAATTAAAAAAGAAAAATTATCTAGATTTCCATTAACTGTTATTCTTTGTTGTTTTCCATTAACAGATGGCATATAATCGCCATATTTAGTATCTCTTTGCTTTGTTACTCTTACTTTTAAAGCTAATCCTCGAGTGAATTTTTCGATATATATAGCAGCATCTTTACCAATATAAGTGGTTAAATTTTTAATAAAAGTTTGACCCTCTTTATCGCACATATAAAAATCAACTTTATTTTTGTAATTTAGCCTGCAAATATACAAAAAAATGAAAGTGTTTTTTCATATTGGAAGATACACAATATTAATGAGAAAGGTATTTTCTCGTCCAGAAAAAGCTCGCACATTTTTTAATCAAATTTTCCATGAAATAGATTCATTAGGAATAAATTCACTGGGAATTGTAATGATTGTTTCATTTTTTATGGGAGCAGTTATTACTTTACAAACGGCATATAACATTACAAACCCTTTTATTCCTTTATATTTAGTAGGTTTAGGTACAAGAGATTCGATGATACTTGAGTTTTCTTCGACAATTGCAGGTTTAATTTTA
>JAVHRJ010000459.1:0-2266 GCA_036171595.1 Bacteroidales bacterium | reverse complement strand
ACCTTCATTTAGTTCTTGTTTGTTTATAATAATTGAACCGCCATTAATTTTGTTAATTGAATAAACCTTTTTACCTATAATATTTACAATTGTAATAGAATAAGAGTCTGTTGGTATATAATTAAAGTCAATTTGCAAGTTGTTAATAATGGGATTTGGATAACATTTTAAAATATTATTGTGAATAATGTTATTACTATTTATTCCATTGGCATTGCTTATTTTAAAAGTGTAACACGACGAAATGCCCCATTGTGTTCCGCTTGCCATTGGGCTAAAAGTGTACCAATGCTGGCTTGAATCCCAAGTGTTAAAACAGCCATAATAATTTACTCCAAGGTCGGTTTTGTATCCATTTACACAGACAAAATGATCGGTTAATCCATCACCATCTGTATCAACTAAAAAAACCATTGGCAAATTGTTATTAACATTATGCACAATAGAATCCCATGGAAAACTACTAAAATAATATTTAGTGCATAACCCTGTATATCCAGCGTTTTTATATGAAATATAATTTTCCCACGATGGTTTTATATCGTTACTCCAACTCCAACCGTAATAATTTCCTAAAGTGCTTTGCGATGTTTTCATAAAATCGGCAATACAATTGTTAATGTGTTCATCACCAGCAGGTAATTCCGACAAATCGTTTAATAAGTTAGGGTAACTATCTTCTGGTAAGCAATAATCGTTGTAATTTTCTTGCGATGCCATTGCTGTATTAACACTCGAAGTTTGTGTTAATGCGCTTCCCGAAATTAATGCAGAAAATCCGTGTAATGCATAATATCCAGCAACCATACCAACCGAGGTTGGTCCACAACCATGTTGCCATAAATAGCATGGAACGCCACTTATTATTTGTTGAGCGGTTATATTTTTATTGTCAGAAACATGCCCAATAATATTAATACCTATAGGTGGAATTTTGCCTGTGGTGCTTTGTTCGTTAATGTTTTGAGCAAAAACAATTGAGGCATATAGTAACGTGCAGAATATTATTGCTAATTTTTTCATTTAAAAGTTTTTTATTTGAAAACAAATTTAGAGTTAAATAATTTTCCTGTTTCAGTTTTTAATTTTGTAAAATATAAACCAGAGTTTAATGTATTTGTCGAAATTAAAATATTATCACATTTTCCATTTTGTTTGATTATTTCTTTACCTGTAACATTATACACAATAAGCGAATAACTTTCGTTATTAAAAACAGATGGGATTTTAATTTCTATAAAATCATGTGCAGGGTTTGGATAAACATTAATAGAAGTTTCGTTATTTGTAATTGTAGGTACCGATAAATGTGCCCACGAAACATATTCTATTTTTTGTAATATGCCAGCATTATTGCAATATGCAATAGCAATTGGATGCCTTTCGGTAGGAGCCCAAAATAAATATTTATTTATTGTGTCTTGTTGCCATAACATTGAGTATAATGTTACGTTGCCCGATACAACAAATGCACTATCGGTTGTAACCGAAAATTCGTGAACTCTTAATACGTTTGAAAACGAACCGTATGGAGTTTGCATGCTTCCCCATGCATCACAATTAATATTTTTATGAGTACGACTTCTATATAATGTGTCGTAATCGGCTGAATTATAGTTAATCATAACTTCCCATTTAGAATCGTAATTTTGATTTAAGCCATAAGAGCATGGAACCGGCATTAACATTTCGTTAGGATTAGTTAAAATGTTTTTTTCGCCTTGGCCATCATAATCGCTACGGTAACCAATTACCCACATACCTGTGCTATTTATAGCCCACATTGTATAACCTAAACCAGCTCCAGGGCTTGGAGAACCTGGTCCACCATATAAAACAGCAGGTCCGTAAGTATAAGAATTTGAGGTTGGAAATGATGATGCAAAAGGTAAATTTGCAGTAATTCCATAAGGAGCATACTTAGTAGAGTCATTTCCAAGTGTAATGTAGTTCCAAACTTGTGATAAAGCTGAAGGACTTCCTAAAGAAACAGTAGGAGTTTTATCAACATAAAGCAAAAAACTGTCGCCTGGTTGAGGAAGGTCTTGCTCGTAAATTGTTGTTTGTCCAATTAAATTAATTGATAACAAGCTAAAAAATAATAGTAAATTTTTTTTCATGGCAGTTGTTTTAATTATGTAAATTTAAAGAAAATATTGATTTTCAAATATCTTTCTTTAATTTTTTCATTTTTATCGAATTTTTTACAAAAGCAAAACCCCTGCAAGTAATTAACCTACAGGGGTTTGATGTAGCGGGGACAGGG
>JAVHRJ010000458.1:0-2269 GCA_036171595.1 Bacteroidales bacterium | reverse complement strand
GCAATAATGCTATTAATAACAATATAGATTATTTTTATTTAAGAATGCGAATTGGCATTGCATATTATGAATTGAAAGAATTTATGCCGGCTATCCCACATTTTGATAAAGCTTTAGAGTTTAATTCAGCCGATGAAACTGCGATGGAATACAAATATTACTCATTGTTATTTTCGGGAAAAACAAGAGATGCCGGTTTTTATGCTAAAACTTTACCTCAAAGTCTTTTAGATAAAATAAAACCTGAACTGCCAAAGAAAATTGACAAGGTTATTATTGAGGGCGGATTTAATATTGTACCCGGCTTTGATACATTAAAAACAATAATTAATCCTCCCGACCAAAAAAATTACAGATTAGAAAAAGATGTATCAGGAAATTTCAAGTTTGCAACTATTGGATTAAACCACGAATTTAACAAAAAGTTTTCACTTTTTCATTCATTTAATTTTCTACAATCTGATGGATTTCAGCAACTTTTTTCAACTTTTAAAATTTTAAATCAGGATAATTACACATTAAATCAATTGCAATACTACTTTGCACCTACATTTTATGGTAAAAAAAATAATGCATTTACACTATTTGCAAACATTATGTACATAACTGCAAACAAATACAAATATACATACTTACATTTAGAACCAGTTCCTATGCCTCCACCTAATCCTCCCAAGCCGCCTGCTTACATGTATAAAATTGAACCACAAAATTTTGTTTTATGGCAATATGTTATTGGTTTCAATTATTTAAAAAACTTCAAAAACGATTTAATTGACATAACAGCTACATATTCTAATTTGAATAATTTTAAACAAATTGAATTAACTATTGGTTATGGGTTTTATTTTAACAAACAAAAAACAATATTTTCAAAAACAAATGTAACTTTGTTCTCTCAAAAGCCGGATATGAAACTTGTTTTTAGTCAATTAGTTAAAATTAAATTATACAGACAGTTTTGGTTAGATATTTATGGAAACTACGGTAAACAAAGAAATTATAACGAAAATATGGGTTATACAGTATTAAATACTCCTGATGAAACACTTTACAGAGTTGGAGCTAAATTAGCAATTCCAATATTCAGAAAATTAATTTTTTATATTTCATATTCTTATTCAGCAAAAAACTTACCTTTAGAATTTATTTATTTTACAGGAATTAAACAAAACAAAGAAACTTTTCAATCGTCAATTCAAAATAATTATTATAAACAACATTTAATATATGGAGGATTAATATGGAAATTTTAAAATCTGTTATAGTGGCAACTTCACTTTGTATTGCATTATTTGCTAATGCTCAAGAAAATAATGAAAAAGTATTAACAGCATTTAAACAAAGTTACACATTTGAATATAAAGGCGATTATTCTAACGCTATAAAAGAAATTGCAAATGTGTATTCTGCCGATTCTTACGAACAAAATGTAAGACTTGGCTGGTTAAGTTATGAAGCAGGAAAATTTACCGAATCATCTGCATATTACGAAAAAGCAATAGCACTTAAACCTATGAGCGAAGAAGCACACTTGGGAATAGTTTATCCGGTATCTGCTCTCGGTAATTGGGACCAAGTAATAACACATTACAATAAGATTTTAGAAAATAATCCTGCAAACACAACCGTAAATTACAGAGTTGGAAACATCTATTATGAAAGAAAAGATTACACAAAAGCAAATTCATGTTTCGAAAAAGTTGTAAATTTATATCCTTTCGGATACGATGCTTTGCTAATGTATGCATGGACAAACTTAAAGCTTGGCAAAACTCGCGAAGCTCAGGTTCTGTTTAATAAAGTTTTAATGCTTTCGCCAAACGATAAATCGGCTTTAGAAGGACTATCGCTAATAAAATAGTTAGTTACTTATCATGTTCACGTCATGGCGGGCTTGACTCGCCATCTACTGAAATTTTTATTTTTATGGAAAAAGGTGGTTGTATTTATTTCGTGACTAATGATTTTGTTGCTTATTGTGCTGCACCCATCGCCATTGTTTGTGTCCCCACAAACAATATTCCTCATTTCGCCTAAGAGTTCGTTCCGCCGAAGCGGAACGAAGGCGAAACGTAAATGGAAAAATGAGTTAATAAGTAAAAAGAATCCTGAATGGAAAGACTTGAGTTTTGAAGTTGAAAATTGGTAGTGTTTTAATAAATGAGATGGCGGGTCAAGCCCGCCATGACGATTTAAATTTCATTAATACAACTGTAACTACTCAGCCACTAAATTAACTTTAAAATAGCCACAGATTCACAGATTT
>JAVHRJ010000457.1:0-37732 GCA_036171595.1 Bacteroidales bacterium | reverse complement strand
CCTTCAAAATATAAATCTTCGCCAGCCATTGGATGATTGAAATCCACTTTTACATTTTCTTTTGTTATATCAGCAATAAAACCATCAAATTCATTACCCTGCTCGTCTTTCATAGGAACCTGTGCACCAACAAAAATAAGTTCTTCATTAAATTTACCATCAACTTCAAAAACATTTCTAGGTAAATCAACAATATTTTTTTCGTTTACTTCGCCATAAGCATCGTTACAAGCAATTTTAAATTTAAAAGCATCGCCTTTTTTTAAACCTTTAATGTTTTTTTCAAAAGCATCGAGCATAAATCCAGTTTCATATATAAAAGTAAAAGGACTATCGATATTAACTTGCTCTATTATGTCTCCAGTAAAATCGTCGAAACGCAAAATGTAGCTTAATTCAACTACTTTGTTTTTAGATATTTCCATTATTATTTTTTGTTTAATATTATATTTTAAAGATAAAATAAATATTTTTCTAAAAAAATTATTTTTTAGAACTCAAAATTCATTCTTATTAATGGATTGGGATACAATGAGTATTGCGTTTCGTTTAAATTCCACAACACCATAATATTGATAAAACTACGTTCGCCTATTGGATATTTATAACCACCGCCAACAAAAACACTTGTAATATTTGTTCTATTTGTTGATGGCAGATATGTTAAATATTGCGATTCAACGCTTAACATTTCATACTCAACTCTTAAAAAAAAATTGTCGATAACAGAGTATGAAGAAAAAACATTTCCACCATAAATACTTGTCGAAAATTTTGGATACTGATTATACGAATAATAATTATACGAAATCCCTATTCCAGTGCTAAACTTTTCGGTAAACCTATACCCAACTTGTGGGTTTAATGTTAAAATATTTTCGGTACCAAAACTTGCCCCTAAACCACCACCAAAAAACAATTTACTTTTATCGAATCCTTTTTTATCAATTTTTTGTGCGTTTTCGTTTTGAATAAATTCCTGCGATTTAGCAACTTGAAACATAAAAATAAAAACAAATAGGCTAATCAATATTTTAATAAAACTAGATATCATATCTTAAAATTTAATCCAAATTTAATATATTGCAATCAACTAAAAAAAAACTAATATTAATTTATTGAATTTTAACTATCAAAAAAAATATTGTTAATTACTTTTTTTAAACTTATTAACATATTTGCACTTAAATATCAAGGAGTTAAATAATATAAATTATTGTTATTAGCATTATTTTTAAACATGTTAATAAGTTGTTAAAAACCTTTTTGCAACATGCAAATAAGGTTAATTAACTTTGTGATACAAAAAACAATTAGATGGATATTTCGGAACATATAAGTAGTTTACTTTTTATACATGAATGTGTAATAATACCTGATTTTGGTGGGTTTATTGCAAACTATAAACCAGCAGTTTACTCAAACGAAACCCATGTATTTTACCCTCCTTCAAAAACTATTGCATTTAACAGTAATTTAAAAACAAATGATGGATTGCTCATTAACCATGTTTCAAAATATGATGGATTAAGTTATATTGATGCTCGAAATAAAGTTTCAAATTTTGTTACAAACATAAACAACGAATTATTTTCTGGAAAAACATTTATTTTTAAAGAAACAGGAAGTTTTATTAAACAAAATGACAATATTGTTTTTTCACCAGATATTACAACCAATAGGTTAATTGAAGCTTTTGGATTACCAACTTTACAATTACCAATTGAATATAATACTAAAGTTAAACCAATTTTTTCTGCAAATACTTCAAGTAAACTAAACTTATTACAAAAAGCCGCAGTTGTAATTCCTTTTGTATTATTATTTTCATTGGTTCCTCAAAAAATATCTAACATTGTTAATTCAACAAATAGCACTACTAGTTTTTATTCAAACTCTTTAAACAAAAACAATTTATTAAATAATCCTAGCTCTTTTTCTGATGTAATTGATAATTTAACCAAAACAGAAAATGCGTTATATTATTCTGAATCAAAGCCTATTAGAAACGATATAAAAGAAATAAAAATTGACACATTAATAAATTCAGATTCAGCTTTTTCGCAAAAGTACATAACTGAAAATAAAGTAGTAGAATCAAAAAACGAAACTGTTTTGACACCTCCTTCAAACAAAAAATATTTTATTATAGCTGGTTCATTTGTTGAAATGAAAAGAGTAAACGTATTTTGCAATGAATTAAAAAGTAAAAATTTTAATCCCGAATTAGTAAATCGCGATGGTAAACTTCGAATTTCAGTTGGTTCTTTTGAATCTTCTGATGATGCAAATGCATCTATTACACTTTTCAAACAGCAACATCCTGAATATCCGGTTTGGCTATTAAGTATTTAAACATCAATTGCTTGCGTTTATTTTATTTTTTCTGAAAAATAATTTCGTTAAAAAACTTGACTTTTTAATGTTTTTATATTATTATTGTGCTGTTTTATACATAATTTATGATAAAAAACTTTAGTTTTATAATAATTCTTACTCTTTGCTTTGGAATGATAATTTCATCGTGCCACAAACCATCACCTCCAAAAGCAATTGTAACAGTAGTAGATACTGGCGGAATAAGGTTACCTAATATAAAAGTTACTGTTTACGCTAAACCTAATGGTTCTTATATCGATCCAGAATCTAAAACTATAAACGAAATTCAATATACCGATGCAGGTGGCGATGCAAATTTTACATTTAAAAATAAAGCAATATTAACTGCAAAGGCTGAACTTTTTGTTGGAAATAGCACTGTTCCATCAAAAAGTGGAGAAAAAACAATTAAACTAGAAGAAGATCATACCGAATCTATTACAATAACTATAAAATAATATTATATGAAATATTCAGCAATATTAATATTAGGTTTATTTGCATTTATAGCTTTAACAGCATCAAAGTGCAATAAAGAGACTCCCCCAAAAGCTACAGTAACAGTAATTGATCAAGAAGGACATTCTATTTCAGGTGCATCTGTAAAAGTTTATTCAGATCCAACTTATTATAACAATGGGCAAGGATACCAAAATGTAGGTTTTTATAACCCCGACGAAAAAACTCTTACCGACGTTCAAATATCTGACGGGGCAGGTCAAACACACCATAGCTTTAAATACGAAAGCATTTACAGTGTTAAAGTAACTTATATTAAAAGTATTACTGGTCATGGACAAAATGCCGATACAGTTTTTTGGTACGGCGACGGAGCTTTAATATTAAAAGTTAATAAAGATTACCCAGAAACTATAACCATTTATCCTGGGTCATAAAAAACCCAAACAATTTAACATTATATTATTAATTTCACAAAATTATTATACATTGTTATAACAATTTCTTTTGGTTATAAAAAATGACTTTAAAATATCGTAAAATTGGCACAGGTCAACCATTTGTTATACTTCATGGATTATTTGGTTCGGGCGATAATTGGTTTACAATTGCAAAACTACTCGAAAAACATTTTGAAATATATTTAATTGACCAACGCAATCATGGCAAATCGCCACATAGTGATGAATTTAACTATAATGTTTTAACAAATGACTTATTAGACTTCTTTAACGAACATACTATTAAAAAAGCTCATGTATTAGGTCATTCTATGGGGGGAAAGGTTGCAATGAATTTTGCACTAAAATATCCCGATATGTTAAATTCGCTATTATTAATAGATATTGCACCAAAAAATTATAATGAAAATTTATTGCAAGAGCAATCGCAACATAAAACCATTATTGAAACATTATGCAATATTAATTTAAGCCAAATAAAAAATCGCGATGAAGCTAACAATATTTTATCAAAAAAAATTGAATCAGAGAAGTTAAGAGCATTTCTACTTAAAAGCCTATATCGTAATAATTTAGGAAAATTAGAGTGGTTATTAAATTTGCAATCATTAAAAGAAAATCTTGAAAATATTTCAGGGGGATTTAATAATAAAGTATGGGAAAACATCGAAATTACTGGGTTCCCTGTGTTATTTATTAAGGGAGGAGCATCAAACTATATTTCAAAAAATGACGAAATATTAATTAATAAAATATTTCCCGCAGCCGAAATATTCGAAATTCCAAATACTGGGCATTGGCTACATGCCGAAAACCCTAACATGCTTGCACAGAAAATCATTTCATTTATTTACAATTAAAACACACTCTATTCCCTACTCCTTGGTTCGTGTCCCACGAACCAATTTCTACACATGCTCAATATTTTCGTCCGAAATTAATGGTTCGCCTTTATATTTTAGTAAAAGCTGAGCTACAGTTAACACATCTTTTTCGCAGTATTTTACAATTCTTGGTAAATCTTTTTCAACATAATATACATTCGCAACATCGGCTCCAGAAATATCGTCTTTAGGCGATTTTATTCCAAAAACAGCCGACAATAAATTTAAAGATGTATAATGTTTATAATCGCCAAATTTCCATAATTCAAGTGTGTCGAGATGTTTAATTTCCCATGGCTTTTTACTTGCATTATCTAATATTTTTGGAAGTTTTAAACCATTAATTAAACCACGACGAGCAATAAACGGATAATCAAATTCTTTCCCATTATGAGCACAAAATAAATGTTCGTTACGATTAAATTTTTTATTTAACAAATCAAAGAAATTTTCAAGTAAAAGTTTTTCGTTATCATCGGCAAAAGATTTTAAACGAATTTTTTTGCCATTTTTTTCAGAAATAATTCCAACCGAAATACAAATAATTTTTCCAAACTCAGAATAAATTCCTGCACGGCCATATACGTCTTCGGCAGTTTCTTGTTCACGAAAATTTTTCGATTTTTCGTCCCACAACTTATTAAATGGCTCTGGAACATCATTGTAAGTTTCAAATTGGGGAACTGTTTCTATATCAAGAAACAATATGTTCGATAGTTTTATTTCGTCGAGCATTATTTTGAATTATTAAGTTTACGTTCAATAAAATGAGTTAAAATATCGATTGCAACTAAATTATCACCACCTTGGGGTACTATTAAATCGGCAAAAGTTTTTGTAGGTTCAATAAACTGAATATGCGAAGGTTTTACAGTTTTAATATAACGTTCCAAAACCTTGTCAACAGACCGCCCACGTTCAATAATATCGCGTTTAATAACTCTAATTAATCTATCATCGGCATCGGCATCAACAAAAACTTTAATATCGCAAATATTTCGTAATTTAGGGTTAGTAAAAATTAAAATTCCTTCAACAATAATTACTTTTTTGGGTTTAATTGGAATAGTTTCGGCAGAGCGTGTACATGTTAAATACGAGTAAATAGGCATTTTAATTTCTTCGCCTCTTTTTAATTTATTAATATCATCAACTAATAAATCGAACTCAACAGCATTAGGATGGTCAAAATTTATTTCTAACCGTTCCTCAATTGGCAAATGTCCATTGTCTTTATAATAAGCATCTTGAGGCATAACAACAACCTCATCTTTTGGACAACGAGCAATTATTTTTTTTACTACAGTTGTTTTTCCTGAACCTGTTCCGCCAGCAATACCAATAATTAGCATATCAAAAAAATTTATGACAATATAAGATTTGTTTTTTATTTAAAAAAATATTTTATATTTGCTATTAATATCAAACAGATATGAAATATTTATTATCGATTTTTACAATCTTAATTATACTTTTTTCTTGCAAAAAAGATAAAGTTCATACAGGTTTTGCTCCTGCCCCTCAACCATCGCAAAGTTATTTATCGTCTGATTTTGGAGACGTAAATGACGTTTTTTATATCAGCAACTACAATTTAACAAATTTTGATTCTTCAATAACATTAGGTAATAATGGAATTGGACAAAATTGGGATTATTCAACAATATCATTTACAACAACTATTGATACTATTAGTTTTATAAATCCAATGTTAAGCAACGATTACAATTTGTTTTCAAACTCAAATATTAATTATATTAAAAACGACGGCTCAAATTTATTTTTATCAAAATCGTCAGATAAAATTGAATTAATTGGAACTGTTTTAAACGTATATGGAATAAGCGTTAAAGACACTTTAAACGACAGGTTAACAAAATACAAATTCCCTATGACATTAGGAAGTGAATTTAGCGATAGTGGTTCTATAACAATAGACACACAAATGGTTTACCTTGGATTTCCTGTAAGTGCTACCATTAATATTAATTATCGAATTATTAGTTTGATAGATGCAAGTGGCTTTGTTAATACACCAACAGGAAAATATAATTGCATTCGCGACAAACGAACAGAATATACAAACATGACAGTTAACATTTTAGGAATGAATGTTTATTCTACTCAAGATACTTTATATCAATATAATTATTGGTCGAAACAAAAGAAATGGAATGTAATTGAAATCACCACCGACCAAAATGATAAAATAAAAAGTATTGGATATTTGTTAAATTAATTTCTACCATTGTTTGTTCCTCACAAACAATGCAGACATAAACATAATATTACAAATCGTTTGTGGAGACACAAACGAAGACAGTAGAACTGACAAACTAATGCAGTGTAAGAAACAAACAATGGCAGTGGAAGTAAACAAAGTAAGTGAAATCATAAACTAAAGTAGTAAAAAATTATTAAATTAAATTCTATATATTTGCGTAACAAATAAAACAAAATCATTATGAAAAAATCATTTTTAGCAATTGCTTTATTAGCAATTATTTTTGGATCATGTAAAAAAGATGAAACACCATCATCGCCTTCAGCACCAGCTAAGTATACCATTAGTTCAAGTGATGTTGGCGCTGCTGGCACAAATTACATAATGGCTATTGACACAACTAACTTAACAGAATTCTCATTAGATGTAGCTGGCGAAGGCAAAGTATGGGATTTTGCTTTAGTAGGAGAAGATAAAAAAGACACAATGAAATTTCTTGCTCCATCTGCTACACCTGCTGCAAGTACATTCCCAACTTCTAATTTAGTAATGATGCCTCAACCTGGACAAGAAATTTATGCATATTTAAACAAAACCGATGCAGTTATGGAAATGATGGGACTATACGCTAATCAACAAGGAGTAATTATGAGTGCTAGTCATACTGACAGACAAATTATCATGAAATTCCCAATGTATTTTGGCAGTTCATTTACCGATGCTGGAGCTATTGATCTTATTTTTAATTATAGTGGAATGTGGATAAAATCGGAAATGCGTACAAACTACTCTAGTCAAATTGATGCTTCAGGTAAAATTACAACACCAACAGGTACTTTTGATTGCATTAGAGATAAAAGAACTGAAATTTCTAATCAAGCAATTTTCACTGGACTAAGTCAATCTGGACCATGGACAGCATACGGTAATCCAACATCTGATACAACTTATACTTATTCTTTCTACTCAAAAGGAAAAGGGTATTCAGTTGCAGAAGTTAAAGTTGATAATTTCACATCGAATACAATTAATCAAATTAGTTATTTAAAATAAATTATTAAGACCTAACAGGTTTTAGAAACCTGTTAGGTCTTTTTTAAAATTGGGTTTTGTATTTTACTTTGGTCTGTGTGCCACAGACCAATCAATCTTTTTTAATATTTTGCAACTAAAGGCATCCTCCGTCCAAAGCCAAATGATTTTGATGAAACTCTTAGTACTGGTGGAGTTTGAAAACGTTTATATTCGTTAGAATTTACCAATTTAATTACTTTATCTACAATTTGTTTTTCAAAACCTAATTCGACAATTTCATTAATAGGTAATTTTTGTTCGATATATGAAAATAGAATTTTATCGAGT
Organism: Bacteroidales bacterium; assembly: GCA_036171595.1. GTDB lineage: Bacteria > Bacteroidota > Bacteroidia > Bacteroidales > GWA2-32-17 > GWA2-32-17. The sequence goes on along the minus strand of JAVHRJ010000457.1, from coordinate 29,963 downwards.
ATGTTATATTCAGGTAATGAATCAGAATCTTTTTGGTCAGGGTGTAATTCTGCTGAAGGTGCTTTAATAATTATATTTCGAGGAATAATTTCGCCATGGCTGTTAATATAATTTGAAAGTTCGTAAACCTGTGTTTTATATAAATCGCCAATTACAGATAATCCCCCAGACATATCGCCATACAGTGTTCCGTAGCCTACAGCAGCTTCACTTTTATTAGAAGTATTTAGCAAAATGTTACCGAATTTATTAGAATATGCCATTAGCAAAGTTCCCCTAACCCTTGCTTGAATATTTTCTTCAGTAATATCAGGTTGTTTGCCATTAAAAACAGGAATAAGCGATGATTCAAAACTTGAAAATGCTGGTTCAATAGAAACTAAATCGTAGCTGACATTTAAATTAGAAACTAACATTAGTGCGTCTGTAACAGAATGTTGTGACGAATATCGCGAAGGCATAAGTAAAGCATGAACATTTTCATTACCAAGAGCTTTTGCTGCTAAAACTAAAACTAAAGCAGAATCGATTCCTCCCGATAATCCTAAAACAGCTTTTTTAAAACCTGTTTTTTTAAAATAATCGCTAATTCCAAGAATAAGTGCATTTAACAACTTTTCGTTTTTTGACAGCTCAACCTTCTGCAAATTGTTATTAATGTAATTTGTATCAATTGTTATATTATCTTCTTCAAAATATTTAAGTTCATTAATAACTTTTCCATCAGCATTAATAAACATTGAGCCACCGTCAAAAATAAGCTCTGTATTTGCACCAACTTGATTTACATAAACCAAAGGTAAATTATATTGTTTTGCATTTTGGCATAAAACATTTTTTCTACTCTCTGAATGTATTAAGGAAAATGGCGAAGATGCAATATTAATAATTATTGAAGGTGAAAATTTCGATAGTTCATTTATAGGTGAAATAGTATAAAGTTTTTGCTTTGTATATGAGTTTTCTACAGGTTGTTTGAACCACAAATCTTCGCAAATTGTTAAAGCTATTTTTTCATTTTTATAATCAATAATTTGCCATTTGTTATTTGGTTCAAAATATCGGTATTCGTCAAACACATCATAAGATGGCAATAATGTTTTATTATGAAAACTTTTTACCTTTCCATTTTCGATAAACACGGCTGAATTATACAGTTTTTTTCCAAATTCATTTTCGTTAATAATAGGAGTACCTATAATTGCAGCAATATCAATACAATGTTCAGCAATTTTATTAATTGAGTTAATGCATTTATCAATAAAATCTTTATTTTCGAGCATATCGAGCGGTGGATAACCGCAAATGGCAAGCTCAGAAAAAACCACTAACTCGGCACCTTTTGTTTTAGCTTCGATAATTGCAGAAATTATTTTATTGTAATTTCCTTCGAAATCGGCTATTTTAAAATTAAGTTGACAAAGTGCAATTTTCATAAAAGTTAATAGGTTAAACGTTGATAAGTTTAATAAAAGTTAACTGACAAATATTAATTATCAGTTCTTTTATCGTTTGCCAATCTTCTAAACTTTCAAATGAATCATTCATGTTTTATTCTTTGAAATTAATTGATTTGTGCAAACTATCAACTTATAAACTTTTTTATTAAAATTAATGACTATGCCGAAGTGCATAGATTTTGCAAATCCTCAACCTATAAACCTTAAAAAAGAATTCCAACTTTTAATGAAATACTATTCATTATTGTTTTTTCGTTTTTGGTTGCTGTAGCACCTTTTTTTAAGGTTTCAACTTTAGTAAAATTAGTTAAACCATTTGTAAATAAAGCTTCAACAAGAAGTTTTGTGCTTCCACCAAGCGAGTATTCAATTCCTCCACCAATATTATAGCCCATATTAAATGAACGAACTTCGGCTTTAATGTCATCACCAGTATTTAATGAACCCACATCGCCTTTAGCTTTAAATCTAAATTGTGGACTAACTCCAGCTTTTAAGAAATATGTAATATAACCAATTTCATTTGTTTTACCTTTAAATGCTAATGGAATTTCAATAAATGAAGTTTTGTATTTTACAACAGAATTTTTTGCTAACGAATATATTGAATCTACTGCTTCAAATTTTGGAATAGAATCGGCATATTTTAAACTTCCACCTAAATTAGTATAAGCAATACCAGTAGTAAAAGCAAAGTTTTTGGAAAAATTTATATCAACAGGAATGCCAAAACCAAAACCAAAACGCGAACCATCTTTAGTAATATTTTTAGAATCGGGTTTTAACCAACTAACAACTGGACTAATATACAAACCACCAGTAACCCCTTGAGACATAACACTTACTGTAATAAAAATAAAAGCAATTCCAATTAAATATTTTTTCATAATTTTAAATTTTTAATTTCATATAATTACAAAAGTAAATAATATTTTAATTCAAATGAAAAGTAATTCGTTATCAAAAATATATTTTATTGTATTTATCTGCATTTCATCAATATACGGATGCGATCAAAATAATGAAAATATAAAGCCAGACATTTCTAATATAAAAATAAACTTACAATTTCATCGTTTCGACCAAGCTCTTTTCTCAATAAAACCTGATAGTTTGGAAAAAAATATTGCTAATATAGAAGGTGAATATGGACTTTTTTTTAATTTATTTTGCTCAAAAATAATAAATATTGGCGAGTCGAATAGTAGAAACTTTATTCCATTTTTACAAAAATTTGTATCCGATTATAACATGTTAACAGTTTATAATGATTGCCAAAAAACATATAAAAACACAGATGGTTTATTTGATAGCATCACAACTGGATTTAAGTACTACAAATATTATTTCCCAAATAAAAACATTCCTAAAATATATTTTTATATGGGAGGCTTTAATCAATCAATTGTTACTGGAGACAATATTTTAGGAATTGGGTTAGATAAATATTTAGGTAATAAATATCCATTCTATTCCAGATTAGGACTTGCAAAATACCAATGTAACAAAATGCAACGTTCTTATATTGTTGCAGATTGTTTCAGAGCAATAGCTTGGTCGGAATTTACATTCAACGATTCTGTAAACGATTTAATTCATAACATTATATACCAAGGCAAAATTCAATATTTTATTGATAGAATGTTACCAGATATAAGCGATACTATAAAGTTTGCATACACTACTAAACAATGGGAATGGTGCATTAAAAACGAACAATTAATGTGGGATTATTTGATTGATAAAAAACAACTTTTCATTACCGGAGATTTAGACATAAAAAGATATATTGACGAAGCTCCGTTTACAACTTTGTTCCCTCACGAATCGCCCGGAAGAACAGGAGTTTGGATTGGTTGGCGTATTGTTAATAACTATATGCAAAACAATCCTAAAATTACTCTTGAACAACTAATGAATGAGAATAATTACGAAAAAATATTAGATGGGTCAAAGTACAAACCATAAATATAACCTAATTTTATTATATTATCAGAAGGCATAGCTCAAATAAATTATTATATTAAGTTTTTATTTCAAATAAATACTTAGTAATAAATTTTATTTTTCTCCTTAAATATCACTTATGACTTTTGATATGTTTAACATTTGATAATAATCATTCATAATTAAAGCAAAACGTTATACTTTTACGCGAAAATAATTTTTAAATTAAAAATAATAAATTTAAAATAGCATGTCAGAAATTAATGTAGAACCAATTGAACTTTATGGATTAAGTCAAAAGGGACATTCTAAAAATCGATTCTCTAAAATTGGAATTATTGGAGGAGGCGTTGTAGGTCGTGAAATTTCGCTAATAGTTAGTCAAAGCGGTATTGAGGTTGTGTTAATTGAGATTAGCGAAGAAAGAATAATTCACGCATTTAGAGAATTAGAAGTTTCTTTAAATAAGCAAATCGATCATTGGGGAATGACAACTAATGAAAAGAAATTAGTTTTATCGCGAATAAAAGGAAGTTTAAACTACTCCGATTTAACAGGCTGTGATTTAGTTATAGAATGTATAAAATCAAAATCTAACGATCAGATGTTAGATTTACGTCGATCAATTTTTATACGAACAGAAGAGTATGTTGACAACGAATGTATAATTGCAACAAATTCAACAGCAGCAATAATTACTGAGTTATCATCGGTTTTAAAACATAACGAAAGAGCATTAGGAATTCACTTTTTAACAACAAACCCAAATGCCCGTATTGTTGAAGTAGTAAGAGGATTACATACAAGTTCAGAAATTTACGATAATGCAATAAAATTTGTAAAGATGATAAATAAAACTCCTGTTTTAGTTGAAGAATCTTCTGGATTAATTAGTGTGCGTATTGTTTCAACAATGATTAACGAAGCATGCGACGTTTTTATGGAAGGTGTTAGTTCATTAGAAAGCATTGACCTTACAATGAAAAACTATTTTGGTTTAATTTTAGGACCATTTGAACTAGCCGACAAAATTGGGTTAGATAAAATTCAAAGTTGGATGGACGAATTATACAATGAATTTGGTTATATGAAATACAAAACATCACCGCTAATAAAACGTCTTGTTAGAGCGAACCATTTAGGCAGAAAAACTTTAAGAGGATTTTATCAATACGATGCAAATGGGAAACGCTTATCTAAACAAGCCGAATTACATATCATTGATATTTAAAAAAACTAAATTTAAACGAAATGAAAAAAATGAAAATATTAGTATTAAATTGTGGTAGCTCTTCAATTAAATATCAGTTATTTGAATTACCAAGCGAAAAAGTTTTAGTTAAAGGAATTATTGAAAAAATTGGAATGAAAGGTTCTTTCTTAAAACAAGAACGATTCGACGGAGACACTGCTAGATTAGAAGGCGAAGTTTTAGACCATAAGCAAGGTATTGAGTATGTTTTAGGAGCAATTACCAGCACCAAGCATGGAGTTATAAAAAATTTAGAAGAAATTTCAGCAGTTGGTCATAGGGTTGTTCATGGAGCCGAAAAATTTAGTGAAAGTGTATTAATTTCAAACGAAGTAATTGAAAAATTAGAAGAATGTGTTGTAATTGCTCCTTTGCATAATCCACCAAATTTAAAAGGTATTTACGCAATTAATCAATTATTAAGCGATATTCCACAATGTGCAATTTTTGATACTGCTTTTCATCAAACTATGCCCGATTACGCATATATGTATGCGATTCCATATTCTTTATACAAAAAATACGGGATACGAAAGTATGGTTTTCATGGAACAAGTCACAGATATGTTTCTAAAAAAGCTTGCGAATTATTAAAGATAGATTATAATAACGTAAAAATAATTACTTGCCATTTGGGTAATGGGGCATCAATTGCAGCAATAAAAAACGGCAAATCTATCGACACAAGTATGGGATTTACTCCTGTTGAAGGGTTAATTATGGGTACACGTTGTGGCGATACCGACCTCGGTATTTTAACATATATAATGCAAAAAGAAGAAATTGGAATTGTTGCAGCAAACACTTTAATAAATAAGCACAGTGGGATGTTAGGCATAACAGGAGTTTCATCAGATATGAGAGAAATAATTACTGCTATGAACGAAGGCAACGATAGAGCTAGAATTGCGATGGAAATGTATTCTTATAGAGTAAAAAAATATATTGGCTCATACGCAGCAGCAATGGGTGGTGTTGATGTTATTGTTTTCACAGGTGGAATTGGAGAAAACGATACTTTTACTCGTCAAGAGACATGCAAAGGACTAGAATATATGGGAGTTGATTTCGATTTCGAGATAAATAAAAAGACTAGAGGAACAGGCGTATTGTCGAAAAAAGATTCAAAAGTTACAGTTATTTCAGTTGAAACAAATGAAGAGCTTGTAATTGCTCAAGACACATACGAAATTGTAAACAAACTAAATTAATCTGTACTCGTTTTTAAAATAAAAAAGGCTGAAAATAAATTTTCAGCCTTTTTTATTTTGTTTATTTTAAAATTAAACTGTCATTTTATCGTAAACGTCCATTACTTCTTTTACTGCTTTTGCAGAATTAGCAAGCAATACTTTTTCTTCGTCATTTAACTTAAGTTCAATTATTTTTTCGATACCATTTTTACCAAGAATAACTGGAACTCCAAGGTAAATATCTTTTAATCCGTATTCACCTGTTAACCATGCACAAACTGGAAAGGTTCTACGTTGATTTTTAACAATTGCTTCTACCATTTGAGCTGCAGCAGCACCTGGAGCATACCAAGCAGACGTACCTAATAGATTAACTATTTCGCCACCACCTTTTTTTGTTCTTTCAATTATAGAATTAAGTTTATCTTTATCAATTAGTTCAGTTACAGGAATACCTGCTACTGTTGTATATCGTGGAAGTGGTACCATTGTATCGCCATGACCTCCCATTAAAATTGCTTGAATTTCTTTATGAGAAATATTTAAGGCTTCAGATAAAAACATTCTATAACGTGCTGTATCTAAAATACCTGCCATTCCAAAAACTCTTTTCGAATCAATTTTTGCAGTTAAATATGCAACATAAGTCATTACATCTAAAGGATTAGAAACAACAATTATAATTGCATTTGGCGAGTTTTTAATTACACTTTCAGTCACACTTTTTACAATACCTGCATTTGTAGATATTAAATCATCGCGACTCATTCCGGGTTTACGTGGTAAACCAGAAGTAATTACAACAACATTTGAATTTGCAGTTTTTGCATAATCGTTTGTTACGCCAATTACTTTAGAATCGAAACCATCGATAGGAGCAGTTTGCCACATATCTAAGGCTTTTCCATTCGCATAATTCTCTTTAATATCTAAAAGTACGACTTCTGTTGCCAATTCTTTTTGAGCAATTTCAAGAGCACAACTTGCTCCTACGTTTCCTGCTCCGATTACTGATATTTTCATTTTTTTATTTATTATTTAATTTTAAGCATTTATTGTTGCAGATACTATTTTTTTATAACCTGCTGTTGGTAATGATTTTGGACGAGTAATAGGATAACCCATTGCTCTTGAAACAATTGCTTGAGCGCAAATTCCTAAAGCTCTTGATACGCTAAACAAAACTGTATAGTAACTAAATTCCTTAATTCCAAAATGATATAATAATGCACCAGAACCTGCATCAACATTTGGCCAAGGATCTTTAATTTTTTGAACTTGTGATAACACTTTTGGTACTGTATTAAACACTCTTTCAACTGTTTGGAATACAGGGTCGTTAGACATGTGAGCTTTTCCAAATGCTAAGAAAGCATCAAAACGAGGGTCAGTAATTCTTAACACAGCATGTCCATATCCTGGAACTACTTTACCAGATTCTAAAGTTTCTTGAGCAAATTTAAATAATTGGTCTTCAGTTGGTGCACCATTAAATTTTTTCATTGTTTCTAAAACCCAACCTAAACATTCTTGATTTGCCAAACCATGTAATGGACCAGCTAACCCGTTTAAACCACCAGATAAAGAATAATACAAATCGGATAACGCCGAACTTATTGTTGCTGAAGAGTATGCGCTTACGTTACCACCTTCATGGTCGCTATGTAATGTTAAGTACAATCTCATTAATTTTGCAAACTCATCATTTTCATTTGGCAAGCCAAGCATGTGAACATAATTACCTGACCAATCGGCATTTTTATCAGATTCAATTCTTGCACCTTTATTAAATCTTTTTCTATAAATATATGCTGCTATAGCTGGAAGTTTTGCAATAATATTAATAGCATCATCGTAAGTAGCATCCCAATACTGATCTTTTTTCATGCCTTCGCTATATTTTTTTGCAAAAACAGACTCGCGTTGCATTATAAGAACTGCTGTATTAAACAAAGTCATTGGATGTGAATCTGTAGGCATTGCATCAATAACACTCCAAACATAAGCAGGAACTACAGATTTGCTTTTAATTTCATTTTGTAAATCTTTTAACTCTTCAGCATTTGGCAATTGACCGGTTAATAACAAAAAGAAAATTTCTTCAGGAATTTTATCAGTTATTGTTTTTAATTCATAACCTCTGATAATTAGACCTTTATCGGGTGGAACTTCTGATGTATCACAAACTAACCCTTTTACTCCACGCATACCACCATATGCCTGAGTTAAGGTTACTTGAGAAACAATTTTATCGCCGTTTTCTTTAAGCATTTGAGCTATCTCAGCTTTTTGCTTTGGAAAAATTGTACTAAGTTTTTCTTTTAAAAGTGACATAAATTAAAAATTTTAGTTGTTTATACTAATTACATTATTATCTCAAAGAAAATATTTGATGCTTTGATTCTTCAAATTTAAAATAGTTTTAAACGATTAGCAAATATTTTACACCGATTTTATTTGATTATTTTAAAGTTTAAAAAAAATAATGCTGATAAGAATCAGTATAATTTTATGATAAATATTATTCATGTGTTAAATATTAGGCACTTACAGCCAAATAAAAACTTTTAAACAAATAAAAACAATGATATTATTTTCGTTAATTTATGTTTAATAACACATAGTAACGTACACAAATAATTTCTTACGAAAATGCAACTAAAAATTCGCTATTATCGGGTATTTTCTTGATAAATGCCTTATTTTCTTCAATTAAAACGCATAATCTTTTTAAAGCAATTATCATATCGTTGTGAAATAATAATGGATTAAAAACAACAAAACCATCATTTTCGTTCAAATGTTTTTCTGTTAATGATAGTTTAAACTTGCCACCAATTAACAATGAATGCACTAATTGATTACGCATTGACTCATATAAATTATCATTTAAGTTATATCTCGAGTACTTTACATCCATTAATTTATTTACAGCAATTCTAAAACGTAATTTCGATTGTTTGGGAGATTTTAATGGTTTCTTATCAAAAAAACCACCCATAATTTCGAGACCTATTGAAAGTATTATTATTGATGATAAATATGATTTATTATCAATATGTTTTTTTGATTGTTTAATTATAAATTGTTCAAGAAAATCGATAGACTGCATTCTATAAGTTATATTGATAGTTTATTAATTAAAAAGAGCCGATAAAAATCGGCTCTTTTTTTTTTATTTTTGATTTGAAATTAATTTTTTAACAACAACATTATCACCAATCCTAACCATTAAATAACAACTGCTATTAATTTTAGTATTAGGTGTTATTTTTATTTCGTGTTTACCTGCTAACATTTCTTTATTTTCAATACTTTGAATTTTACGTCCTATTGCATCAAACAAATCAAATCCAACATATTCAGCGTTATCAAGCGAAATTGAAACGTTAATATTAGATGTAAAAGGATTTGGGTAAACAATTAAATTAATGCCATTATTAACAAAAGGCACATAATTAACTGAGTCGGCATAAATTCCAGTTCCTGTAATTGTATCAACCAAAAAGTTTAAATTATTATGAACTGTGTCGGTAACAGTAAAAGCAATATTTTGATATGTTGACATTAAAGGTAAACCAGGAATATCTACCAACAAATGATAACCGATACCAATGCCAAGACCTGTAACGGTATATTTACCTGTAGTATCAGTAACAACTGACTTAATAGGAACATCGTTAGGTTCTTGCTCTACTAATATTTCGGCACCAGGCACTGGTTCACCAACTGCTTTACCGGCTGTGTACATAGAAATTGTACCCGACAAACTTCCACTACCAGAATTAGAAAAAGCTGATTCAAACATTTTAAAATTTATATACATTGTATCGTCACAATTAAGCGGAATTGCATTTGCTAACGACCAAGTAAATGTGCTATCGTAATAAGTGTTTAACACGTTTGGATAAGAAGCCGGATTTAAAATATTAGTTTTTAAATAATATGTTCCAGGTATCAAATGAAATTCCCATGTTGATGCTGTATTAATAATTGAGCTAATTGTATCAATTTGTTGCATACCAGTAGTTTGACCAAACAAAAAGACTTCAGCATCATTAGTGTTAACAAAACCACCTGAATATGAAATTTCTCCCCAAAGTTTTGCAGGAAAAGAAGATGGAGATAAGTATAGATATTGTTCATTTACACATCCATGTGCATCTGTAACGGTAACATTATAATTTCCTTGCGATAAACTTACAAGTACTGAATCAATTGCTCCTGAACTCCAATTAAAGGCATAAGGTTGAACACCACCTGTGGTAGTTAAATGAATACTTCCATCATTATCTGTACAGGTAGGGTCGATTTGAGCATATGAAACATTTAAAACTGATGGTTCAATAATAGAAAATGTAACATGAGGTAAATAACAATAATTTCCATCTTTTATATATATATTATATGTGCCGGCAGTAAGTGAAAAAAGTGTATCATAAGAAAACCAGTTATTTGGTAAGCTATCTAAAGAAAAATAGTAAGGAGACGTGCCGCCTGTCATATTTATAATTGCCATTCCATCTATATTACCAAAACAAGAAATATCAACAGGAATAACATTTGCAACAAGATGTGGTGGTTCTGTTACAATAAAATTTTCGGATAAAGTACAACCATTTACATCGGTAATTGTTACGTAATATGTTCCAGCATGTAAGTTATATGCCATACTACCTTGATTACCACTTAATGGTGGCCCCCATAAGAAATTATATGGTGGAATTCCACCATTAACCATTAGGTAAACTTGAGACATTGAATCGCCAAAACAAAAATTATTATCCATAACAGAAGGGTTATCTATTAATTGAGTTGGTTCTTTTATTTCAAACATTGCATAACCATTACAGCCAATAGGAGTAGAAACAGTAACTGTATAATTTCCAGCAATTAAATTTTGAGGATAAGGAGGTAATGTGTTTGTTGCTGTTAACCCAGTTGACCAACCAACAAAATTAACGGGTGTATTTACAACTAATGTGTCAACTTTACCATTATTAGCACCAAAACAAGTTATATCAGTAAAGCTTACATTAGGTGTTGGTCCATCAGCAGTATTTAATATATAAGTATCAATAATAGAGCAACCTGTTGCATCAGAAATAGTTACATTATAAATTCCTGAACTTAATCCTGAAATAGTACTAGTAGTTCCTCCATTACTCCATACAAAATTATACCCAGCACCAGTAATACCACCAGAAGCAACTAAACTTATTATTCCATTATTATTAGAACAAATAGGTTGATAAAAGGTTTGAGTCGTATCAATAATTTGCGATGGTTCAGAAATAGAAATATTTTGATAATAATTACAGCCTATTGAATCAGTTACACTAACGTAATAATTATTTGCACACAAATTTATTGCTTGTTGGGTTGTTTGCCCATTACCCCAATTGAATGTATATGGTGGAGTTCCTCCAATTGGATAAACTGTTGCATCACCATTGCAAGTTCCAAAACAATTCACATCATGAATTGAGTCGGGCAAAAAGGTAACAGGAGGAGGTGCGAATATTGAGAAAGACATAGTTGATGAACATCCTAATGCATCATAAATAGAACAACTATAATTATTGCCAGGACAGACATTAAAAATGCTATCTGTTGAACTAGTGGCGCTTCCTGCTGACCAATAAATTGAAATTGGAGGAGTTCCAGTTACGGTTGCAATTGCCGAGCCATCGCAATTATAATCGCAAGTAGCATTAGTTGTTGTTAAACTAATGTTACATTGCCCAAAGGAGTTTATTGCAAAAATTGCAAAAAACAAAATTGTGAGTAAAAGATTTTTCATAATTAAATGATTATTGGTTTTCTAAATATGACATCAAAAATAATAAAAAGGTTGCTAATAGCAAAAATAAGTTACTAGTAATTAGATATTAGTTACTAACAATATTTAATAAAAAATTATCTTTTTCGTAAACACCTATTCCAAACAAAGCAAAATCAAATCGAATCGGGTCGTTTGCATCAATTAATGAGAGATTTTGAGTAATCTCACTAACTGCTTTCCAATCATTTTGCATCCTATTAAGTAGCCCTAGTTTTCGAGATACATTTCCAGTATGAACATCGAGAGGAATTTTTAAATCGGCCATCGAAATTTTTTTCCATAAACCAAAATCCACACCTTTATTATCATTACGAACCATCCACCTTAAAAACATGTTAATACGCTTAGCGGCAGAACCTTTTGCAACATCAGAAATATGCTTGCCGGTTCTTTGAAGTTCGATATTTTTCATAAATATTTTACGAAAATATATTATTGATTCTTCGATTGATTTATTTGATTTATAGCCATCTACAAAAATCTTTTCTAATCCACCTTGATTCTTATAAATTTGCTTTAACGAAAAAATAAAACCTAAACAATCGTCACCATTAAAAGTTCGATGAACAAATTTTGTGATTGGCAAAAATTCTTTATCGTTAGCTTTTGTAATAAATTCGTATGGCGAATTATCGAGCATTACCATCAATCTTTTAGCATTTTTTATAATTGATTTTCGGTTGCCCCAAGCAATTGTTGCCGATAAAAATCCAGATATTTCAATATCTTCTTTTTTAGAAAAGCTATGTGGTATTTGAATTGGATCGTCGTTTATAAAATCGGGACAATTATAAAAATCGGCTTTTTTTATTAATTCAGAGGCGAGTTTTAATGTAATTTTCTTCACTTTTTATATTATTATTTCACAAAATTAAGATTTGAAATTCAATAATTTGATTTTCATTTTTTAAATTTAACGAGAAATGTGATATTTGCATAAAAAATTAAAATGACTTTAATAACCTCTAGCGAATTACGTTCTGCCATAAAATCGAGTTTTGGCAAAGGAGGTATTACAAAATTACTTTTACAAGTAACTCAAGTTAAAAAAATAAATAATTTTTACGAACAACATAAAAACGACAGCGAAATAGAATTTATTGACGCCGTTATTGCACGATTAAATTTAAAATTTGAGTTTAATAGCGAAGAGCTAAAAAGAATTCCGTCAGAAGGTGCTTTTATTACTGTTTCGAATAATCCTTTTGGAGGAATTGATGGCATCTTGTTATTAAAAATTCTTTCAATGGTTCGACCCGATTATAAAATAATATCGAGTTATTTATTACAAAGAATAAAACCAATCGAAAACTTACTGCTTCCAATAAATACTTTAAATTCACCCGAAAGCAATAACAGAAGCTTATCCGATTTAAAACACGCCTTTGAGCACTTAAATCAAGGACATCCATTGGGAATTTTTCCATCGGGAAGTACTTCGTCTTACAAACCAGATATTCGTAAAATTAGTGATGCCGAATGGCAATTTTCTATTTTAAAATTTATTAAAAAAAGTAATTTACCGGTAGTACCAATTAATTTTTTAGGTCGAAATAGGTCAAATTTAAATTTAATGGGCGTAATACGCCCAATGCTTAAATCGAATAATTTACCTCAAGAATTATTTAACAGAAAAAATAGGGATATTGTAATTCGTATTGGAAAACCAATACCAACTTCAGAACTTAACCATTTTAGCAACATTGCTCAATTTGGCAGATTTTTACGTGTTAAAACCTATGCATTAGGCAGTACAATTGATGTTAAAAAATTTTATCGTTATCAACATAAACAACAAATTGAGCCCGATAAAATAGTTGATGAAATTCCGGCAGAAAAACTAATTCAAGATATTACAAATATTTCTAAAAAAAATTTCCTGTTTAATGTTAACGATTACAGCGTATATTGTGTTCCCTCGTTTGAAATTCCAAATATTTTAAATGAAATAGGACGACTAAGAGAATTAACTTTTCGCGATGTTGGCGAAGGTACTAACAAAAGTACCGATTTAGATGAGTTTGATTTATATTATTTTCACCTTTTTATATGGGATAACAAACAAAATAAGATTGTTGGTTCGTATAGAGTTGGCAAAGGACAAGATATTGTAAATCAATATGGGAAAAAAGGATTTTATTTATATAGTTTATTTAAAATTGATGATAAAATGTTGCCTATTTTAAGCGAATCGCTTGAATTAGGACGTTCTTTTATTCGTAAAGAGTACCAACAAAAACCCATTCCGCTTTTTTTACTTTGGAAAGGCATATTGTACTTTTTGTTAAAACATAAAGAATATAGATATTTAATTGGTCCTGTAAGCATTAGTAATCAATTTAGTAAAATATCAAAAGCACTTATAACAGAATTTATTAAATCTAATTATTTTAACAACGAATTATCTCAATTAATTAAACCACGAACACAATTTAAAGCAAAATTCCCAGAAATTGACACAAATTTAATTCTTCAAACTACAAATAACGACCTTAATAAATTCGACAAACTAATTGAAGAAATAGAACCTGCAAATTTTAAGTTACCGGTATTACTAAAAAAATACATAAAATTAAATGCAAAAATAATTAGTTTTAATATCGACCCAAAGTTTAACAATGCACTTGACGGATTAATAATGCTCGATTTATTTAAAGTACCATTAGAAACAATTCGTTCATTATCAAAAGAACTTGAAGATACAGATATACTTGAACGATTTAACAATAACGATCCCGAACTCATTAACAAAATACCTAAATTTTAAATATTGAATATGGGAATAATGTCATTTGTTAATGGAATAATTTTAGGGTTTTCGGCATCAATCCCGCTTGGTCCAATTGGATTAATTTGTATTCAAAAAACATTAAATAGAGGACGTTGGGCAGGAATAGTTTCAGGAGCTGGAGCAGCAACTTCCGACACTTTTTTTGCAATTATTGCAGCATTTGGAATTAGTATAATTTCAGATTTTATTGAACAACAGCAATTTACACTTAGAATAATTGGTAGTATTATACTTCTTTTACTTGGATTAAAAATATTTTTAACAAACCCAGCTATTCAAATTCGTAAACAAAAAGGGAAAAAAAATAATTTACTAGGCGATTTTATTTCTATTTTCTTTTTAACTCTTTCAAATCCAATTACAGTTTTTGTTTTTGGAGCTGTGTTTGCAAGTTCTGGACTTATTAAAGTAAACAATACTTTTTTTGATTTAATACAAATTGTAATTGGTGTTTTTGTTGGAGCAATGCTATGGTGGCTAATACTCACAAATTTTGTAAATATGTTTAGGGCAAAATTTAGGTTAAAACGACTGTGGTGGATAAATAAAATTACAGGTGCAGTTATTGTTATTTTTGGGATATTTGTTTTTGTAGCATCAATAATGATGAAATATTAAGCAATGATTTCTACTATTTTTAAACTTCAGAGCATCTCTAAAATCTCAAAACACAAGTACCAAATGACAAATAAATTACAAAATCAAATAACCAAACAAATAACAAAAACGAATTGTTTAGGATTTTGAATTTTGGTTATTGGATATTAATTGAGATTTGTTTTTTGATGCTTGAGTTTTTGATATTCCATTTAAGTATTATAGGCACTTCTTACTGAATTATGTGTTTAATTGTTGTAACTTCATCAATAACAACTCCATCTTGCATAACAAATATTCTATCCGAAACATTAGCCAGTTCGGTATTATGAGTAACAATTACAAAAGTTTGGTTAAAACGTTCACGAAGCGAAAGTAACAAACTAAAAAACTCTTGAGTATTAGCAGAATCTAAATTTCCAGTAGGCTCATCGGCTAATACAACTTTAGGATTATTAATTAACGCCCTTGCTATTGCAACTCTTTGGTTTTCGCCACCCGATAATTGTTTTGGCTTATTATTACAGCGATCTAATACATTTAAAAATCCTAAAATTTCTTTTGCTCTTTTCTCAACTTCAATACGAGGTTTATTTGAAATAAAAGCTGGGATACAAACATTTTCTAAAGCAGTAAATTCGGGAAGTAAATGATGAAACTGAAATACAAAACCTATATTTTTATTTCGAAATTTTGCAAGCTGACGTTCGCTTAATAGCGAAATATTTGTATTGTCAATAACAACACTACCTTTATCGGGGCGACTTAAAGTACCAATTATTTGAAGCAATGTGGTTTTACCTGCACCACTTGCACCTACAATAGAAATTATTTCGCCTTTTTCGATTCGCAAGTCAATTCCTTTCAATACCTGAAAGTCACCAAACGATTTTGTAATTCCTTTTACTTCAATCATAATTTGCAAAGATAAAAAAATAAGGCATAACAATAAACGATTAAAAAAATCAATTCAATTTGCCAATTATTGTGATTTATTTTTAAAAGTGTAAAAATATTTATTTTGTACATTTAACTAAATTTTATAATATTATTACTAAATTTTGTAACAATTAGAATAACATTACCTTATATATTTGCAAAAATAAAATTTAAAATTTAAAAATTATGAAACCAAATTGCATTGTTACTAAAATCATTTTTATTTTAAAAAATATTTCTTTTCGATTTTTATTCGCAATATCATTTATTTTGTTAACAATATACTCAACATATACAAATGCTCAAGGATTTTACGATAATGACACTATTCAAAAAATTGAAATACAATTTTTTCAATCGAATTGGGATTATATTTTAGATACATCAAAAGCAGGTAGTGATGGATATTTAATTTCAAAATGGGTAAAAATTAATGGAATTCAGTTCGATAGTGCCGGGGTTAAATTTAAAGGTAACAGTTCTTACAATGTTAACAACGCAAAAAACCCATTTCATATTGAACTTGATTATATTAAAAATCAGAATTATCAAGGATATAAAGATATTAAATTAAGTAATGGTTTTAAAGACCCCTCCTTTGTTAGAGAAGTATTAGCTTATAATATTTTAAGAAAATATATGGCTGCACCTTTATCAAATTATACTCAATTACATATTAATGGTCAATTAATTGGACTATATACAAATTCCGAAGCTATTACAAAATCATTTGTCGATAAATATTTCTATTCAAATACTAACTCATTCTTTTTTATGGATAATTTTGGCGGAAACTTAGCATTTTTAGGTACCGACAGCACATTATATTATCAAAAATATACAATAAAATCTACTTATGGCTGGAATGATTTAATAAATTTATGTAACAATTTGCAAAATAATTTAGCAGGAATTGAAAATGTACTTGATATTGACCGTGTAATATGGATGCTAGCTTTTAATAATGTTCTTGTAAACCTTGATAGTTATATTGGACAACCAACCCATAATTATTATATTTATGAGGACAATAATG
Source organism: Bacteroidales bacterium (assembly GCA_036171595.1). GTDB lineage: Bacteria > Bacteroidota > Bacteroidia > Bacteroidales > GWA2-32-17 > GWA2-32-17. The sequence goes on along the minus strand of JAVHRJ010000457.1, from coordinate 12,903 downwards.
GAAGATTTAACCCTATAGTTTGGGATGTTAACGAAGCATTTGGAAACTTTACTAATAGCGGTTCTGGAAACTTAAATGTTTCGCAAGAACAAACTATGTCGCCGTGGTTACATTTAAACGATATTGCATGGCCTTTAATTAATAAATTATTTACAAACCCTATGTACAAAAGAATGTATATTGCACATGCTAAAACTATTGTTAATGAGAATTTTACAAATAACGATTATTATTCAACAGCTCAAAATCTACAATCAATTATTGATACTGCAGTTCAATCGGACAATAATAAGTTTTATACTTACCAGCAATTTACAGATAACATTACAAATAATGTAACATCGGGCCCTCAAACTATTGTTGGAATTAGTAATTTAATGAATTCACGAACAAGCTTTTTAAATTCTACAACAGATTTTCAACAAATAGCCCCAACAATTTCAAATATTCAGATTTCAGATACTCTACCATTTGTTAATTCAAGTATATATATTACGGCTGTTATAACAAATTCTACAAATGTATTATTGGGAACAAGAAACTCTATTATGGACAAATTCACCAAAATGATTATGTTTGATGATGGTGCACATAACGACGGAGCAGCAGGTGATGGTAAATTTGGAATTTCACTAACAATAACCTCACCCGAAACACAATATTATATTTATGCAGAAAATGCTAATGCCGGAATCTTCTCCCCTGAAAGAGCTGAGCATGAGTTTTACATTATTCATTCAAATTACAATGTTATTCCATATCAGCAATTAGTTATAAATGAAATAATGGCTATTAATGGCAGTACCGTTCAAAATAATAATAGTTTATATAATGATTGGATTGAATTTTATAACAATTCTTCTGATACCTTATTACTTGATTATTTGTATTTGTCAGATGATTTTTTAAACCCACAAAAATGGCAATTCCCAAAAGGTAAGAGTATTTTACCTAATCAATATTTAATAGTTTGGGCTGATAACGATACAGTAAATTCTCAATCAGAACTACATTCTAATTTTAAACTTTCGAGTACTGGTGAACAAGTTATTTTATCTTATGCAAATGGTGTAATTATTGACAGTTCAACATTTTTTTTGCAAAATACTGACATTTCGTGGGGAAGATATCCTAATGGTACAGGTAATTTTGAAATGATGCCAGCAACATTTTCGGCAACAAATTCTACTTTTTCGGTAAACGAAATAGCATTATCACCCGAAATAACAATATACCCAAATCCAGCAAATAGTTGGATAGAAATTAAAATTAAAAACAATATGTACAATAAATGGCAATTAAAATTAATTTCTATTAATGGAGAATTAATATTTCAAGATTATTTAAAAATATACGAACAAGAAAGCTATTCAAAAAAATATGATATTAGTAATTTTCCCAAAGGCATGTACTTTTTAAAAATGTCTAACGAAAAAGAAAACATCACTAAAAAAATAGTAATCAATTAAATACATTTTCTCAATTTAGTTAATAAATATTATTTTACAAATTTAAAGCAACCATAATTAAGTACCCATAGTCTTAAATAAAAAAATCTTTTATTAACTATACCAATTATGTTAAAAGTAAAAAGTGGCAAAATTATAAACTCAAAAAAATTTATAATAACTTTAACAATTGTATTTCTTCATCCTATATTTTCATTTTCGCAATGGACGAGTAACACAAATATTAACACTCCAATTTGCACCGAAATAAATAATCAAAAAAATATTAGTACAGCTTCAGATACAAAAGGAGGAGCATTTATTATTTGGTCAGATAGCAGAAACAATATTTTAAAATCAGATATTTTTGCACAAAGAGTAAATTCTAATGGTTATACTTTATGGACTTCTCAAGGAGTTGGAATTTGTACAACAATTGCAGACCAAGCAAACCCTTCAACAACCGAAGATGGAAACGGAGGTGTAATAATTGCGTGGGATGATTCTACAAATGGAGACAGAGATATATATGCTCAAAAATTAGATTCATTTGGAAATTCCCAATGGATATTAAATGGTGTGCCAATTGTTATTAAACAAGGGAAACAAAAAGACGTAAAAATAATTTCTGATGGTTCGGGCGGTGCAATTGCAGTTTGGGAAGATTCACTAGCTGGTGTTTGGGATATTTATGCACAAAAAATTAGCTCTAATGGAAATATAATGTGGACTTCTAGTGGCGTACCTGTTTGTATCGCAACAATGAATCAAAAAAACCCTCGATTAGTTTCAGATGGAGCTGGCGGAGCATACTTCACTTGGCAAGACAAACGCAACGGAGCAGATTACGATATTTATGCTCAACATTTGAATGCCTCAGGAACACCATTATTTATTACAGATGGAATAATTATTTGCAATGCTATTGATAAACAAACCGACCCTAAAATAGTTTCTGATGGATTAGGTGGGGCAATTATTACATGGCAAGATAAACGAGGAGGAATATCTTATGACGTTTATGCACAAAGAATAAATTCAACAGGCATTACACAATGGATATCCAATGGTTCGGCAGTTTGTACTGCCGATAGTTCTCAAACAACAATTGATGTTACTTCCGAAAACATAAATGGAGCAATTATAACATGGAGAGACAAGAGATACAGCTTATACCACAATATTTATGCACAAAAAATAAATCTTGATGGAACAATTGCATGGCAGTTAAACGGCATTCCTATTACAAATGCAAACCTTACCCAAACTAAACCTAATATATGTGGCGATGGAAGTGGAGGTGCAATTATCACTTGGCAAGATTCAACTATCAGCAACTGGGATATTAGAAGTCAGCGCATTAATACAAATGGTGTTGTAATGTGGAATAATGGCGGTAATATTGTTTCTGATGCAACTAATTTGCAAACAAATCCTAAAAATATTTCAGATGGAAAAGGCGGATGTATATATGTGTGGGAAGATTTTAGAAGTGGAATTAATGATGACATTTACGCTCAGCATTTTTCGTCAAATGGTATCGAAAACATCAGTAGTAAATCATATTCAAATAATAATAAAATAACAATATACCCAAATCCAGTTAGTAACTATGCTATTATACAAAGCAAAATTGAAGATGCAAATTTAAATTCTATAACAGGAATAATTTACGATAATTTTGGAAATATTATTAGTACTTTTAACATTATTAAAAACAATTATATATTTGAAGTTAAAAACTTAGCAAATGGAATTTATTATTTAAAAGTAACAAATAACAGTAAAATAATTTCATCAACAAAATTTATAATAAATAAAAATTAATATGAAAAAAACAATTTTGAAACGAGTATTTTTATTTCTAACAATATTTACAATATTCACTTTTTCATCATGCAAAAAAGGTCCAGGTGATGGTGGTAGGGCAAGCATAAAAGGGAAAGTGTTTTCAGTAAACTACAACTCGTCACTTACATTACCACAAGATTCGGGATATATTGGAGGAGAAAAAGTATATGTTATTTATGGCGACCAAACAATTGTTGGTGATAATCAGGATTCAAACAACGAAGGCGCATTTCAATTTAATTTTTTAAGAAAAGGCAAATATAAAGTTTATGTTTATACAAAAACGCTTACTAACCATTTAGATAGTGCAATTGTTAAAGAAATAGAAATTACCGGACGAACACAAACAGTTGAAATTTCAGATTTTAGAATTAAAACTACAAAAAATTAATTTTATGATACGCACTATCTTCACATTATTATTGTCATTTTTTATTGCGATTACTTCTTTTTCTCAAAGTAAAAAAGAAAAAAAGGCAATTAAAACATGGGGAATTAAGTCTGTTACCGAAATGGTTACCGAAAACATAAACGGAAAAGAAACAATACGCAAAGACTCATACACTGCATACGATAAAAACGCCAATATTATTTATAACGAAGAATACAAAAAAGATGGCACATTAAAACATAAAGAATCAACAAAATACGACTCAAAAGGAAATAAAATTGAAGAAACTGTTTTTGAAATAGCTGATAATAATCCCGAAAAAAACATAAAAAAGACATATAAATACGATTCAGAAAATAACAAAATCGAAGAATCTGAATTTGATGAAACTGGAAAAATTACAAAAAAAACAATATGCAATTATAATGAAACAAATGAAAAAGTTTCTGAAATTGAATATAATGGAACTGGAAAAATTACAAAAAAAACAGTTTATGCTTACGATTCAAAAGGACTTAAAGCAATAAAAAAAGAATTAGACGCAAACGATAAAGTTCTTTCTACAAAAACTTACAAATACGAATTTTAATGATAGATTTTAATTCCATATTGCAAACATTTGAACCTATTTCACTTGAAGAAATGGACAATGTAAAGCTAATGGAACGAACTGATACTAAATACGTATTTCCCATTGCTGAATTACCACAAATTCTAAATGGAATGACTTCTCAATATCGATTACTTGAAATTAATAACATTAGATTACACCGTTACGAATCGCTTTATTACGACACAAAAAATCTTTTACTTTATAACAAACATTTAATTGGCAAACCCGACCGCTACAAAATCCGCTTTAGAAGATATTTAGATTCCGATGGATTAACTTTTTTCGAAATAAAACACAAAAACAATAAAAAAATAACATCAAAAAAAAGAACTAAAATTACTGATATCGAATCTGGAATAATTGAAAATTGTAATACTTTTTTAACAAACAACACTCCATATCAACCAGAAATATTTAAACCTTCGATATGGGTAAATTATTCGCGAATGACATTTGTAAATAAATTTTTACAAGAGAGATTAACAATTGACACTAATTTAAATTTTATTAAAGCGAATGATAGTACCACCATTTCATTTCCACAAATGGTTATTGCCGAAGCTAAACGTGAAAAAACATCAACCGTTTCGCAATTTGTTCGATTAGTAAGAAAAACAGGAGTTAGAGAAGGATCAATTAGTAAATATTGTTTTGGCATTTATAATTTATTTAACGATATTCCGAAAAATAATTTAAAACCTAAAGTACGTTTTGTTTATAAAATGGCTGGAATACCATTTATTAAATAATATTACGCGAAATAAAAAATTAAAAAACAATTAAAATGAAAAACCTTGCAATACAAAAACTATAAAAAATGAACTTTTTTTAACAATAAACATTAAACATTATATTATGACATTATTACAAATTGCCAACGACACAATGCCAACAACTTGGGAATTATTTAATAAAATTTCACCTAAATTTTTTATCCGTTTGGGCGTTGACTTATTATCAGTATTTATTCTAATCAGGTTTATTTACTATCCGAGTTATAAAAACAGAGAGTTCTTTTTTACTTATTTCATCTTTAATGTTATAATATTTCTAGTAACATACATGATGAACAAAGTTGAAATGTCGATGGGTGCTGCATTTGGTTTATTTGCAGTTTTTGGAATACTTCGATATCGCACCGAAGATATTTCGATAAAAGATATGACCTATTTATTCCTTTGTATTGCTGTTGGGTTAATAACAGCTGTAGCCAAAGGAGGATGGGACGAATTGCTTTTAATTAACTTTATTATTCTTGCAATTACAACATTGCTCGAAACAAATTTATTGATTAAAAAAGAACTCGGAAAAACTATACAGTACGAAAATATTGAAATGATAAAACCAGAAAATCATGAGAGATTATTAGAAGATTTAAGAAATCGCACTGGCTATGATATTAAGCGTTTTAATATTGTTAAAATCGATTTTTTACGCGACATGGCTACTATTCGAGTATATTATTTCGAAACAAAATCAAAGAAAAATAAAATATCTGTATAAATGAAATATTCATGCTCAAAATCCGATACCCACCGCCTTCGTTTGTGTCTTCACAAACGATTTGCAATCTCTTTTCAAACAGATTATATGCACACCTTGTTTGTGAGGACACAAACAATGGCGAAGAGTTTTTAACAACCCCAAACTAGAAACCCTAAACCAATAAATATAAACACATGAAACTTGTTATTCTATATATTATTATAACTTTATTCATAACATTTACTAATAATAAATTATATGCACAGGTTATTTATCCCGATGCTGGTTCATGGAATACTATTAACGTTGATTATAAGATAAACAAAAAATTATCAACAGTATTTACTGAAGAATTACGATTTAAAGAGAATTTTTCACGCTTAAATTTATTATACACAAATTTAGGATTAGAATACAAATTTAGCGACGTTTTTAAAGCAGCATTAGTATATAGATTTATCGAAAAATATCAGGACGATAATTCATTTAGCTTTCGCCATAGGCTTATGCTCGATTTAACATTAAAGAAAAAGTTTGGCAAAATAGGATTGTCATATCGCCAGCGTATTCAAGCCGAAAAACGCGATATTTATTCAAGCGATATTGGTTACCTCCCCGAATGGTATTCGCGAAATAAATTTACTTTAAAGTACGATACCGATAAACGTTATACACCTTATGTAGCAATAGAATTACGTTATCAAATAAAAAACCCACGCGAATGGCAAAGCGATAACACTTTGCACAGAAATCGTTACTCATTAGGCGTCGACTACAAAATAAACAAGAAAAGTACTTTTGGATTTTATTATCTTATTCAACGTGAATACAATATCGTAAACCCTCAAAATTTGTATATTGTTGGACTAGAATACAGTATTTCATTTTAAGCTATATTCGAACACCTAATACAACAATATCATCAGTTTGCTCATTATCTTGCTTCCAATTATTTAACGAATATTCTAAAAAAGCTTCTTGTTCACTCATATCCATATAACTCATTGTTAGCAAAAGTTCTTTGAATCGTTTTTTATTTAATTTTTTTAGTTTCTCTCCACCAAATTGGTCAATATAGCCATCGGAGAACAAATAAAACGTGTCATTTTTTTGTAAATTAATTTCAGTTTGTTCAAATATTTTTTCTGTACCACCATAAAACCCTATCGGATTTCTATTTCCTTTGTAATATGTTATTTTTTCGTTTCGAACTAAAATTAATGGTCTAAATGCACCAGCAAAAACAGCTTTTTTACCACTATTAAAAATTTTACATATAGAAATATCCATTCCGTCAGTAGCTAAATAATCTTTTCCAGAGTTTAACTCTAAATTAAGTTCATAATCTAATTGATATAAAATTTCTGATGGTTCAGCAATGTTTTTTCCTTCAACAACTTTTTTAAGTAAAGAATTTGCAAGAACAGACAATAGTGCGCCAGGTACACCATGACCAGTACAATCGATAGCTGCTATAAAAACAGCATCACTTTTTTGACAATACCAATAAAAATCACCGCTTACAATATCTTTTGGTTTATATAACACAAAACCACCATTAAATAATTGTTCTATATTTTGTTTTAGAGGCAAAATAGATTGTTGAATTTTTTGTGCATAACGTAAACTTTCTAGCATTTCTGCATTTTGTTTTACTAATTGATTATTAGCATTTAATAATCTTTTTTCTTCTAATTTACGTTCTGTAATATCATATCCAATAGCTACCATAGAGTCATTTGGACCAGTTGTTGTATTCCACAAAATCCATTTATTTTTACCCGATGCAGTTTTTAATAAACGCTCATAAGGAGATGGAATAAACCCTTTTTTACATTCAGAAATCATTTTTAATGTAATATTTTTAACTATTTGAGTCTCCTCTTCACTATTTCGAGTTAAATTCCACCATGCATCACCCAGAAGTTGTTCAGGTTTATATCCCAATATTTTTGCTGATGAAGAACTTACATATTCAACATTACATTCATTGTTTACTGTTATAACAAGTGTATTTAATTTTTCTAATATTAATTCAGATAACTCTTCCATAAAAAAAATTGATTAATAAAATTTAAAAAACGCGAGAAACAAAAATTACTTGTCTCTTAAAATTTAAAATTACAGAACATGTAATTTCGCATACAATGGAAAGTGAAATGAATACGCCACCCCATACAATACAAAGTATTGCAATGGGAAGCATTAATTATATTTGTTAGAAAAAGTTTCATTTATGGGCACAAATATAATAATATTTTTTAATACACCTCATAATTATACAAAAACCCATCTTTGCTTCCAACAATTAAATTATAATTACGTTTACCGTTTTCAAAATGACTTATGCTAAATGGGGTACAACCTTCGAGAGGAAATCCTTTTGGCTGATTGCCTTCCAAATCAATCATGTACAATTTGTTATCGGTTCCACAAACAATACCAATTTTATTTCTATTACCTCCAGGAAATTCATAAAAAACTGGACGAAACGATGGATTATCTGAAAACTCGTACGAACACATTTTTCTTTTTAATTTGTTATAAATAGTTAGTTCGTCCTCATCAACAAAAATATAATCGCAATAACCATCAACATCCATATCTTTAAATTCAAAATAATGATTACTCGAAAACTCACCAAACGATTTCTTTTTTATTAAGCCATCAAAATAAATATAATAAATAGTGCCATCAATGGCATTAGTAACAAGCCTGTTATCAGTTTCAGGATTCTTAGGTTCGAAAAACAAACGACTTTCACGATTACGGGCAATGTATTCTTTTAACTTTACAATTTCTTTACCTTTACGGTCAAGTACGTATGTTTTAAGCGTATCGGCAAAAACCACAAACTCTTTTTCTTTTACTTTTACTACTTGTATAGGTTGATAAACAAAATTATCGGGTTGCACAAATTTCCAATCTTTTACTAACGAACCATCAATATTATAACAATACACCTTTTTATCTGAACATGCTACAAATATTTGAAATTTTCCATTTTTATCTGTATTTGTAATGCTTAAACCATTAGTAGCCGATGCTTTAAGTTTTACCGGATAATGTTCAATATTATCACCATTTCTGTCAACTAAATAAATATAATTTCGAGTACTAAAAAGATATTGTAATTTTTTATTTTTAAATGCATCAACTTGAAAAACTTCACTTAAAATTTTTTCAGATATATTATTTTTCCAAATAATACGACCTGTGCTATTAATTAAGTAAATTGTTTTTCCATCATCTTGCACAAAAACTTCTTTTTCTTTTGTTATATTATTAATCAGAAAATATGGTTTTTGTGATATTGTGGAATCTAAACGGCTTTCCCAAACCGTATGTGTTTTTTGTTTTATTTCGGGGTTATATTTAAAAATAATACTATTGTAAATCATATTTCGCGAAACATTCATTTGGCACGAAATACCATCTAATCTACAAAATACTTCATAGTTTTTATTAAATACTTCTGCAAGTTGTTTATTTAAAAAACCCGAAACAAATTCTTTTGCACGCGATAAATCTAAATAAAATAAAAAATTACTTTTAGAGTCTAAATTTTCAGTATAGCTGTTATAGAAAGCATCGTTTGCCAATGTCTTTTTTAACAAATATGAATGGTGCAATTCAGTTAACGCTAATTTTGATGAGCTAAAAACCAAATAATTATCTAAATATGTAAAATATGCTGTAGGCACACGTTCAAAAACTTTCCCAAAAACTGTTTCACCAAGCTGTTTAACTGGTAGCGAATAGGCAGGATACGAGGTTTCTGCATCAATATTACAATTAAATTTATACGATTCCACTGCACGATGTTGAATTTTTGCAATATTAGAAATAATTGCATTCATAACCTCTTCAGTTTGACTACGACTTTTTGTTTTGATTAATAAATACTCGTTTTTTAGCGAATCAACAGCCGACTGATTATTATCTGCAAAAGCCATAACAACCTCGCCATCAATAATTTTGCCGAACATCTCTTCAACATCAATTAAATATTGTTTTTTTAAATAATTAATTTTAGAGTTATACTCATTAATTTTACCTCCCGATTCTAAATAATTTTTATAATCGGCTAAATAACTTTTAAAATTACTAATTCCCAAAAAAACATAGGAATATACATTACTCGGAAGTACATTTATAGCAGAAAATTTTTGAGGCTCTTGCTGTAAAAATATATTCATATAATTAACTATTGAATCGCCCGGGTATGTATAGCCATTAAACATAAACATATCGGGTTTTATATGAAAATCGATTTCGGTCCAATCGGCAAAATTTGTATTTAATGAAACTCCTTTTTGGTATGGTTTAGAAAGTTGGTATGATAATAATTTTGGAGCAATTTTATTGTTTATATAAATATTTCCATCTACATTTTTGCCCGATGTTTCTTGTACTTTTCTAAACCCAGGGTTATTTAACAACGTGTAATCAGATTGTAATTGAAGTATAGCCTCTTCAACAAGTATTGATGATTCGCTAAAAACAAAAACGCCTTTTGGCATTGACCAATAAAAATGATTTATAATACAACTATCTGATAAATTTGTTTCATATAATTGCATATTGTTATAAGAACGTTCACCTAATTTAATTGAATCGCCAAATTGACTTTTAAGGAAATCAACAACTTTATCCTCGTTAATATCTGAACCAAAATTCATTACATAAAGGCTTTCGTATCTTTTTTTACCAGTTAGATGAACAGAAATAATAAGTGGTCCTTTTGTTGATATTATAGAAAGTTCTTTTGAATGAACAAATAAACTATTTAACCACGAAACCTGTTTATTTATTTCTAAAATCTCGGGAACTTGAATAAGTAAATTCCAAACATTAGATTTTTTTTGCAAATTTTCGAATAGCGTTTTTGCATTTTTACATTCAATTACTAATGCGGCATCGGTTGGAACAGCTTTTAATAGTTGTGTTACTACAACTTCCTCTTTATTAAAATAAAAATAACCTATTACCGCTCCCGAAACAACTATTAAAAAAAGAAATAGAATAATAATGTTTCGTACAATTTTATTCATAATATTTATAATAAATTTCAAAGCTAATTATTAATAGACATTAATATTTAAAGAATTCGAAAACTTATCAAACAATTACGTTTAATAACAATATAAAAAAACTTCAGAATACTCTGAAGTTTTTTATTATCTTGCAAATGCCGTCTTACAATTTCATTTTACAAATTAGCAAAGTAAAATGTTTATCTCTTGTAAGACAGCATTATAAATTAAAATGAACTAAAAGGATTGTTCAAATTTAAATTCTTTTTACTTGCCTGATCTAATTTAAAAGATAATGATATTGTATGGGTATTTAAACCACTTATTGTTCTTGCAACATCAGATGTTACTACATCATATCCGTATCCTATTGTAAACAATTTATAATCAAATCCGATTAAAAAAGTAACAGCGTCATTTACTTTATACCATGAACCTAAAACAAGTTTTGATTTATCATTTAACCTGTAATCGAGATATAAACCTGCCGATATTAATTGTGAACTACCTTGTATTAAATAAATTACATTTGGAGTAACATCAATTTTATTTGCTCCGATTATTTTTACACCGCCGTTAAAAGTAAATCTTCTTGGTAATTCGCCTGTTGCTCCTGTAAAAGATTCATTAGGTTTATTTAAATTATATCCGGCAGCCCCCAAAAAAGCATTTAACTTTGCACTTTCACCCTCATTGTAGTACCATAAAGCACCAAAACCAATAGATGGATAAGTTACTTTATCATTTAAAACAGTTTCGCTGTTTGGATTTGAAGAATTATACGAACCCAAGACATACTGCTCATCAAAAATTAATTTGCTTACATCTAATGATTTTTGAACATAAGAGCCTAAAATTGCTGCACTAAAATAATTATTATCGGTTAATCTAATGTTATAACCAATTGATAATGCGAAATCTAAATTACTAAATGCTCCGGCAGTAAATTTTTGAGCATTTAAACCAAAATCTAATTTCCCATTAACATTATTTGCTCCGTTTTTACCAGATTCTCCTAATATTGTTGAAGAATTACTTTTTCCAACAAAAACAGGATATAGAGCAGTTACAGAATAAGTTTTAAATCCATTATCTAACGAGCCCCATTGGTTGCGATAATTAATGAGTACCTTAAAATCTTTATTAGCACCTGCAATTGCAGGATTAAGATTTAAAGGGTTAGCATAAGACATTGATGATCTTGTATCCTGTGCAATTATACTTTCTGAAAGCAATGCAACAGCAATCGTAATGAAACCGATTATTGAAATTTTTACTTTATTTTTCATTTTATTATTTATTTTAATTTTTGATATTAATTTCATTAATACTATCGTATTAAATTTACAATTCCTTTAAGATTAACTGCTTCGCCGTTTGTAAGTAATCCTTTAACATAGTACACATAAGCACCTTCGGGAAGTTGTTCGTTTGTAGTCATTTTTCTGCCATCCCATCCATTGCTGATATTTTTTGAGTAAAATACTGATTCGCCCCACGAATTGTAAACTGCAAACTCAAAATTATTTATTCCTTCACCTCTTACATAAAAAACATCATTTTTACCATTTCCATCGGGAGTAAAAGCTGATGGAACCCAAACAGAAGGAGTAATAACATAAACCGTTACTGAATCATTATTCTTACATCCGTATATATCAATTCCTATTACTGTATATGTTGTTGTAACATCAGGAAATGCAACCGGATTATAAATTCCGATATTACTTAATCCGTTTGAGGGAGTCCATTCATATTGCACACCACCAGTTGCTATTAGCTGAATGCTTGAACCATGAGTGATAGAGTCACTTAAACCGGCATCTATAATTGGTAATTGATGAACAATTACTCTAACTTCGTCTTTTTCAGATTCACAACCAAAACCTGTAACGGTTAAAGTATAAGTTGTTGTAGAATCGGGAGTTGCAATTGGGTTTGGTGAAGTAGTACTGTTTAATCCGGCAATTGGTGACCAACTATACAGTTGACCCTCTAAAAGTGCTGCTCCAACCTGAATACTATCATTTCTGCAAATTTCAACATCAACACCTGCATTAGCGTTTAGCGGAGCTAACA
>JAVHRJ010000456.1:0-2276 GCA_036171595.1 Bacteroidales bacterium | reverse complement strand
AAAATAACAATAAACAAAAAAGAAGCTTTCTGTTTCTCGAAATTAAATTTAACCAACCCTTTAATTACTGTAAATGGTAAAAAGTTACAAATAAACGAAAATCTTTCAACTAATGCACAAATAATTATTGGAAATACAAGTGTTTTTGAACAAATTATTAATCCAATAAAAAACATATTTAAAACTTCCGTTCACAACCAATAATTTTATACTTTTGTAATAATTAAAACAAATAACAATGAAAAACATTTATTTTATATTTTTAGCAATCGTATTTGTAAGTTGTAATCATACCATTATTATTGAAAGTGGTAATTTGTTAAAGGGCAGTGGTAAAATTGTTACAAATACCATTGATATAAACAACATTACAGAAGTTGAACAATCAAGTTCAATAGATATTATAATAAATAAAAGCGATACAGAAAAATTTACAATAGAAACTGATGATAACATCATACAATACATAGAATATAAAATCGAAAACAATAAAATAATATTCGATTTAAAAAACGAAATTAGCTTAATTGGAATAAATCCAACAAAATGTAAAATTTATGTTAATTTAAAACAGCTTTCTAAAGTTGAAAACAATGGCAGTGGAGATATTGATATAAACAATTTCAATAGCAATTTTACAAATGTATACAATTCTGGCAGTGGCAACATTAATCTTTACAATATAACCTTAACTGATTTAACAATAAAAAACGATGGCAGTGGCGATATTAAGAGCGAAAATTCTATTTTAAATAAAGTAAAAATCAACAATGACGGTAGTGGCGATATTGTAATGCAAGGGAAAACAAATATTTTAGATATAATAAATGGTGGAAGTGGCGACATAAACACGTTAAACTTATTTGTAAACATAGCAACTGTTAACAATACTGGATCGGGAGATATAAAAGTGTTTGCAGAAAAAGAAATTTCTATATTTAACGATGGCTCTGGTGATGTAAAATACAAAGGAACACCTTCTGTTAAATCGTTAAACAGTAATGGTAGTGGCAATATAAATAAACTTTAGAATATTAAAATCCAACTTTTATTCCTATCCTTAATATTCTTGGAATATCGTAATTATAAGGATTATTAACATACATTCTATAGTAGTTTCGATATGCTTCAGGATTATTTTGCAAATTAATTTCTGATTGGTTTTGTGCATTTGCTAAATAACCATCATCACTTGCATTACCAGTTTTTGCATAATAAAACATAAGATTTTGCGTATTTAAAATATTTTCTATTATTATGTATGTTGTAATAACATATTGCTTATTATACGTGTAAAAACTTTTTTGTACAGAAACATTTAAATTTATATTGTGTTTACCTGCCGGCATTGGTAAGTTATTATCATAATATGAAGATAAAAATTGTGTAAATGTTGTCATTTTTCTATAATGTAATAACATCGATAATGTAAAATGTTTCGAGAAATATTTGTAAAAATTAGTATTCCCATGCATGCCATTATCAACAGTATATGCTAGCCAACTTTTAGTAATAACATCTGGAAAATATAAATTATAAATTCCTGAATTGCTTACATGTTGTTGTACACAGGCACTTACACCAATATCGAAACCTGTTTTAAATACTTTGTTACTATTAACTGTTAAAGTCAATCCATGAGTTACCATTATATTTGGAGTATTATAAAACGAATAATACTCGTATGGAAAAGCATTAATATATTTTCTTATCTCAATAATATTGGCAGTTTCGGCATATTTATAAGACAAACCTATTTTCGTGTTACTTCCTAAATAATTATAAATTCCACCTTCTATTGTATTTGAAGAGGTTGGTTTTAATGCAGAATTTGTAAAGACACCGCGATAGTTTGATGCTAAAAAGGTTGAATTTGAGAAATAGCCGTAATTTATTGGATTAAAAACCGACTCGTAACTAGGATTTTGCGAATTAGAATAAAAACTACAATACACCAAATATTTTCTAAAATTATAATTTAATTGAATAAATGGCAAAATGTTATAAACAGTTTTATATTTTTTAAAATTATCGGAGTAAAATGTTGGGCTGTAAATATCGGGGTTTGCAAGATATGGCACCACGTATGGTTGGCTCATATATGCATAATTACTAAGTCTGTTTCCTAAATAATCGTACCAAATATTGCCATTTCTATAACCCATTATTGAAGTAGGGTTATTTAAATCGTTAACATATACTGCATAACTACTCCCAATATTTGAAGGATGGCTTACTGCATTTCCATTTAAAGTTGTTACATCGCCTGCTTTACG
>JAVHRJ010000455.1:0-2280 GCA_036171595.1 Bacteroidales bacterium | reverse complement strand
TTGAACTTAATCAGAAAAAACTTATTGCATCGTGCTCAATGCAAATTAAAAATGGCGAATTAGTAAATTTTGAGCCAATGTATAAATTATCCGATTACATTGCTGTATCTGAGCTTAAACAAATAAAATTCGAAAAACTTACAAACGAAATTTTAATAAAAGATAGAAAAGTAATAATTCCACAAATGGAAATAAAATCATCGGCATTTAATATTGAACTTAGTGGTGAACATTCTTTTGATAATGTTTTTGATTATAAACTTAAAGTTTTATTGTCGGATGTTTTAGCAAATAAAGCTAAGAAAATTAAGAAAGAAGTTGAAGAATTTGGAGTTGTTGAAGATGATGGTTTAGGACGAACAAGTTTGTTTTTATCGATAAAAGGAACGGTTGACGAGTATAAAATTTCTTACGATACAAAAAAAGTTAAAGAAAATATTAAAGAAAATTTAAAGGTTGAAAAAGATAATTTAAAAACAATACTTAACGAAGAATTTGGTTGGTTTAAAAACGATACAGCTCTTGCTAAAAAGAAACTGAAAAAAGAAGAACTTAAAAAACCACAGTTTATGATTCAATGGGACGAAGATAATCCAGAAGAAGATCAGAGTGAGAAGAAATGACAAGTTTATAAAGTTAATAAAGTTTAAAAGTTCAATGTTCTTTGTTCCACGTTTATTGTTCTTTGTTAATGGGTTTTGAGATTTGGAGCTTGGGTCTTGAAGTTTTTGTGGGGTGATTCCCTTTAGGGTTATGGTGAGCGAAGGGAAAGTAATATTTGAATTAGAAAAAAAATTTGTAAAGGGAAAAAGTTTATAGTTTATTGTTCTATGTTTGTAAAATGTTATTAAGTTATTGGTTAAAAAGTTCTACGTTCATTGTTCAATGTTATTGTGTGGTTGTGCCCTTTAGGGTCTGGGTGTGGGGAGGGACAATTTGGGAATGAGTTAATTTTATAATGAAAGAATTAAAATTTTGTACCCTTTGTGAAAACCTTTGTGCTATTTGTGGTTAAATTTATATAAGAATATTATTAAAATGGAAAATACAAAACCCGAAAAAAGAATAGTCGATTTTATTAAAAAACATCACGTGCTTACGCTTGCAACAAAATCGGGAAAAGAATTATGGTGTGCAAATTGTTTTTATACTTATTTCGAAGAAGAAAATGCTTTAATATTCACTTCAGATATTGATACTCGTCACGTTTCGGAAGCTTTAAAGAACAATTTTGTTGCTGGCTCAATTGTTCTCGAAACAAGCGTAATTGGTAAAATTCAAGGAATTCAATTTCAGGGGAAGTTTTTAAAACCAGAAAATAAAAAACTTAGAACTGCAAAAACCCAATATTTATTGCGATTTCCGTTTGCAACATTAATGAATACAACTATTTGGATTGTAGAACTCAACTATATTAAAATGACCGATAACCGACTTGGTTTTGGAAAAAAAATGGTTTGGAAAGCTTGATTTCACTTCAAATAAATATTTAGCCTTAAGAGCTGAAGCATCTGCAAAACAATTTGCACACTACCCATAACGTCATTGCGAGGCACGAAGCAATCTCCTTTAATTACTATATAAGATTGCTTCAGACGTACCTTCTTTGCAATGACGAAATAATTTATTTTCTATATATTAAACATAAGAACAACAAAATAACAATAAAACATTTGGAAGTCTTAAATATTTGATTTAATTTTATTCATTAATCTTTGTTACTATAAAATCAAATGTTTTATTTAACAATTATGAAAAAATTAATGATTCTTTTAATTACTTGCAACTTTTATGCTTTAACTATAAAAGCACAAAATTACCACCCAATTGTCGATACAAATAAAGTTTGGAGTGTTTTAAATGTCGTTTATGGTGCACCTCCTAATTACGACAGCTCATATAATACAAAATTTATAAAATTTGGTCTTGATACTATTATTAATACTCTTTGCTATAAAGAAGTGTTAGAAACTTATAATGTAAATTTAATAAACTGGACTTCGTTTGGTTACATTAGGGAAGACACTTCAAAAAAAGTTTTTTTTATTTATGATAATAATGGAGAAACTTTACTCTACGATTTTAATGCAAATATTAATGATACTATAGCCTTAACTTTGAACCCACCAGGTTTTGTTTTAGATTCTGTTGTTGTAGATTCTATTGATTCTATTAGTCTTTCAGGTGAATATCGTAAAAGATTTTTTATTAGATCTCTTAATTGTAATAAAACAGATATTTGGATTGAAGGGGTGGGTAGTTTTCTTGGTGTAATATATA
>JAVHRJ010000454.1:0-2280 GCA_036171595.1 Bacteroidales bacterium | reverse complement strand
ACGGCATGTTTGCTTTTGTAATATTTGATGAAACAAAAAAAATCCTTTTTGCAGCTCGCGACCGTTTTGGAATTAAACCCTTTTATTACAGTTTAACAAATAACAATTTTGTTTTTGCATCGGAATTAAAAGCAATTGCTGAAGATTCAGAATTTAAAAGAGATATTGACTGGACTTCGGTTTGCGACTATTTTACGTACCGATATATTCCAAGTCCAAAAACTATTTGGCAAAATGTTTTTAAACTACCTCCTGCACATTCACTTCAAATAGGTTACAAAAATAATATTACTATTAATGAATATTGGCATTTAAATACTAACAATATATACATGCCTTTTAACGATGTAGTTGAAAATGCCCATGAATTGCTTTATAATTCTGTAAATAAACATTTATTAAGTGATGTTGAAATTGGCACATTTTTAAGTGGGGGATACGATTCTACTGCATTAGTATTGATGCAAAAGGAATTAAATTACAAGCAAAAAACATTTTCAATTGGATTTGAAAACTGGATTAATAGTGAAGATAAATATGCTGATATTGTTGCAAAACATTTTAATACTGAACATTATAAAAAAATAATTAATAAAAATAGTCTTAAGCTTCTTGATAATTTAGCATTGAATTACGATGAGCCAAATGGTGATATAAGTACAATTCCTACTTTTAAAGTTAGTGAGCTGGCTTCTAAAAATGTTAAAGTTGTACTTTCGGGCGAAGGAGCCGACGAAATTTTTGGGGGATACACTTGGCACCATAATTTAATGGAGCGGTATAATTTATTTAATAAAGAAAATATTTATAGCTTTTTGCATGGAAATAAATTATCCGGAATTAAAGGATATGCAAATGCAATGGCAATGGGAATGTTCGATAATAATAAATTAAAAGAATTATTAACTCCAGAATATCATAACAATATACCAGATAACTCATTTTGGTTTTACGAGCAACATTTTAGGAAAGATTTGTCGCCTTTAAAAGCATTTCAATATTTAGATATAAAAACTTTTATGGCAGAATTAGTTCTTCAGAAAGTTGATAGAGCAAGCATGGCAAATTCTTTAGAAGTTCGAGTTCCCTTTTTAGATGTTGAATTAGTAGAGTTTATGTTTAATTTGAATGAAAGTGTTTACTACAAAAAAGGAAAACAAAAAGCAATTTTGCAGGAAATTATAAAACCGTTTGTTCCAAAAGAAATAATTGAACGCAAAAAACAGGGCTTTACTGGCCCCGATAGTTATTATCAAAATTCAACTTGGTATAAATTGGAATTACAAAACTCAGAATTAGTTAAAAACGGAATAATTAAAAAGCAATTTATCGATAATTCATTAAACTCAAACGATTATTGGCGACTATGGAAAATTGTTGTGTTTGAAAAATGGTTTAAAAAATGGCTATAGTTTTATATTATTATTTAAACTAACCTGTTTTCAAGTTAAATTATTATATTTGACATACTAAATTTAATGTTTTGGCACTAATTTGCGGTATATATTCTAATATCATTGATAAACTTGTTAATGAAAAGCAAAGTCTTTTAAAAAGCTTTAGCATTGGCAATTCTTCAAATATTCATCAAATTAATAAAAGCGGGTTATTTGTTTTAATTAATCCACTATGGAACAAGCTAGAAAATTGTTTTGCCGAATTTAAAAACTACACATGCATAGTATCTGGTAAAATTACTAACATAAATGAATTAGAGCATTTATCAAGTCAAGATTTAATAAATAAACAACTTACTGACTCACCTGCTTTAATAGCCCTTAGTTTATATTTAAATAAAGGTGAAGACTTTGTTACATTATTAAAAGGTCAATTTTCAATTCTAATTTATAACGAACAAGAAAACACTTTATTTATAACAAATGACAGATTTGGCATTTGGCCTTTATTTATAAATAAAAAAAACTCCATCCTATTATTTTCTACTGAATATGAACCTTTAATATTTGACAATAATTTTGATTCCTATCCTAATTTTCGTGGTATTTCAGAATATTTTTTATTAGGGTCTCCATTAAACGGAAAAACTTTTTTTAAAAACATTTCAAAAGCTAAACCATGCTCAATAATAAATTGTAATAAAAATGAAATATCTGAAACAAATTATACTACATGTTGGCCTGAAATAAATTACAAAAGAAACATAAAAGAAACAGCAAATCAATTAGCTGAGATTTTTAATAAAGCAGTTAATACTCGTCTAAAAATTGGACAACCAAAGCAATGCATGCTAACAGGCGGACTAGACTCAAGATTTATATT
>JAVHRJ010000453.1:1547-11705 GCA_036171595.1 Bacteroidales bacterium | reverse complement strand
AGTTTTTTATTTGGTTATTTTTTACGAAATTCGTCAAAAAAAAAATTAAGTTTCTTCAACTATTGTAATTAAAAAATGCGATATAAAATTATATATTTTCTAATAGCTCAATTTATAAATTTAATTTGTTTTTCACAACAAAATGAAAAAATAACAAATAGCAGTAATTTACAAATTAATATTGATGAAAACATTAATAAAATGCCCACTTCGCTTTCAAAAAGTAAAGAAATTAAGTATAATTTACCAGCCGATTCAATTCCAATTATACCTGAATTGATTATTGAAAGCAGAATAACAGAATTAAGCTTAACAACCCCAATAGCACTAGATTACAACCCTGTTGTAAAAAAATATATCGATTATTTCTCTATAAAAAAAAGAGGATTAATTTCAAAAATGTTAGGAATGAGCCAATATTATTTTCCAATGATAGAGTCAACACTAGATAAGTACCATTTACCAATGGAATTAAAGTATTTAGCTATTGTAGAATCAGCCTTAAATCCAACCGCAAGGAGTAAAACTGGAGCTGTTGGTTTATGGCAATTTATATTGCCAACTGGGCAAATGCTTGATTTAAAAATAAACTCATTTATAGATGAACGTCAAGACCCTGTAAAATCAACTGATGCAGCTTGCAGATATTTAGAATATCTTTATAACACATTTAACGATTGGCAATTAGCACTAGCAGCTTATAATGGTGGACCAACTTTAGTAAGAAATGCAATAATTCGTTCAGGCGGAAAAACTGATTTTTGGGAGCTTAGACCATATTTACCTACTGAAACACAAGGTTATGTTCCTGCATACATAGCTCTAACTTATGTTATGAATTATTCTGTAGAACACAATATTCGCCCCGATGTGCCTAAGCTTTTTTATTATCAAGTTGATACTGTTATGATTAACAAACCAGTTTATTTTGCTTCTATTGCAAATAATCTTAAAATTCCATTTGAAACAATTAAATTTTTAAACCCCTCATATAAAACTAATTACATTCCTAAAAGCAACGAGGATGTTCCTTTAGTTTTACCTGCAAATAAAATATCTACATTTATTCAAAATCAAAAAGCAATATTTAGTTATTCGTTTCCAACCGATTCACTTTTAAAAACAAATGCAAATTATAATAATCAAAATAAAACATTAGTTACACATATTGTAAATAAAGGCGATTATATTAATAAAATTGCTTTAATGTATAGATGCTCTGTTAATGATATTTTAAAGTGGAACGACTTAAAATCTATTTCATTAACAAGCGGTACTGTATTAAAAATATGGACACCTAATCAAATAGAGAATTCAATTTCTGATTTATCTAATTCAGATAAAAAGCTAGAAAATACAAAAAAAAAATTAGTTGTTTACACAATCCAAAAAGGAGATACACTATTTAGTATTTCCCAAAAGTTTGCAGGTACAACTGTAGCAGATATTATTCAATACAACAAACTAACAAATGAAAGCAATTTAACACCTGGTACTCAACTAATAATCAATACCACATCAAACTAAAAAATGGCATAATTTTAGTTTTAAAAATAAATTATTAACAAAAATATTACCTAATGAAAATTCAAATTTTGCTCGTTGTTATTTCATTCATATTATTATCGTGCAATAACACTCGAAAAGATTTATTACCAAATGTATCAGGAAAACCAGGCGAAATTGTAGTAATTATTGAAAAAAACACTTGGACAATGGCTCCTGGTGAAGAGTTAAAAAAAATACTAACAGCATTTCAGCCAGCTTTGCCACAAGATGAACCAATGTTTAAATTATATCAAGTAGAGCCAGCTAATTTTAGCGATTTATTTCAATCGAACAGAAATATTCTTTATGTAAAAAAAGGAAAAACTTCTGATTCCACATCAATTAAAATAAAATATGATGTATGGGCAAAACCTCAATCATACTTAGAAATATCTGCACCAACAGATTTAGAATTAGCAACATTAATAAAAAACAATAAAGAAACAATACTTGATTTTTTTATTTCGAACGAAAGAAAAAGAATGCAAAATACCTATAACACATTTAAAGAAAAAGAGTTAAATAATAAACTTTTAAAACATCATGTAAATTTAAGTTTCCCAAAAGGATACAAACTAGATGTTGACACAGCAGGTTTTGTTTGGATAACTTCCGAAACACCCACTACTAGTCAAGGAATATTTATTTACGAATATAACTATCGGGATACTAATACATTTACATCAAATTACATACTTGAAAAAAGAGATTCAGTATTAAAAATGTTTGTACCTGGTCCTCTAACAGGTTCATACATGACAACAGAACACGATTACACCCCATATACTAATGAGATTTCATTAAACGGAAAATACGCATTCGAACTTAGAAGTTTGTGGAAAATTAAAAACGACTTTATGGGTGGGCCTTTTATCAGCCTTTCGATAGTTGACGAAAAAAGGAATAAAGTTATTACAGTTGAAGGTTATGTTTACGCACCTAAATATGATAAACTTGAATATGTAAGACAAATTGAAGCAATTTTATATACACTTGAAATTGAATAATTTTAAAGTTTTTACAATATTATTAATATACATATAATCAATTTTTTAATTGGTAATAAGTTGGTAAAAACTTTCAACTTAAAATTTAAATAATTTTAATTACGATTTTTACTTTTGTATAAAAAAACATGTCAGAAAAAGTAAATGTAGCACGTTTATCAATATTATCAAACACGAGTTTGATAATAATGAAACTTGTTATTGGAATAATAACAAGCTCTGTAAGCATTATTTCAGAAGCTATACATTCTACAATGGATTTACTTGCTGCAATAATTGCATTTTTTTCAGTTAAAATTTCTGATTTACCTCCAGATAAGCATCACCCATACGGACATGGAAAGTATGAAAACATTTCTGGAGTAATTGAAGCAATATTAATATTTATAGCATCGATATGGATAATATTTGAAGCAATTAAAAAAATATCTTCTAACGAAAAAATCGAATCAATAGGTTTGGGTGCTTTAGTTATGATTATTTCAGCAATTGTAAATTTTATCGTTTCTAAACAATTATACAAAGTTGCAAAAAAAACAAATTCAATTGCACTTGAAGCTGATGCACTTCACTTAAAAGCAGATGTTTATACTTCAATTGGAGTTGCTCTCGGATTATTATTAATTTGGTTAACAGACTATCGCCTACTCGATTCAATTGTGGCAATTTTAGTAGCAATTTTTATTCTTTGGGAATCATTTCAATTATTAAAAAAAGCATTTAGCCCACTTTTAGATGTCTCAATTGAAGAATCTGAAATATTAATAATAAAACAGTATTTTGAAAATAACACAATGAATTTTCATAACTTAAAAACCAGAAAAGCAGGAAAATATAAATTTGCAGAACTTCACCTTAACCTTGATGGGCATAAGTCGCTTAACGAAGCACATTCTATTTGCGATAAAATTGAAAAGGATTTGGGATCATTAATTCCCGATTTTCAAATCACAATTCACGTTGAACCTGAAGAAAATCAAAATTAATTTTTGGTTTTATTGGCATAATTATTGAATAAATAAAAATAAAATTTTATTAAATTTAAAAAATGTGTAATTTTAACCTCTTAAAAATATAATTTATGGAAGCTAAAAAAAGTCCAAAAGCCGACCTCGAACAAAAAAGAGGTATTTATTTTCAAATAGGATTAGCTGTAACATTAGCTATAATTCTTTTTGCATTTGAACTAAAAATTGACCCTGATAAAAACGCAGGTTTCGGAGAGCAAACGTCACAAGTAGTTGAAGAAGAAATTATTCCAATAACTAAACAAGAAGAAATAAAAACACCTCCACCACCTCCACCTGCAGTAACAGAAATTATTACCATTGTTGAGAACAACCAAGAGTTGCAAAACGAAGCAAAAATTGAAAATACAGAATCAAATTCAAACACACAAATTCAAGCTCCTGTTGAAATACAACAAGAAGAAGAAAATGAAGAGGTTGTTAATTTTTATGTAATAGAAAACAAACCTGAATTTCCACTAGGTGGTGTTGAAGGACTAAACAAATGGATAGCTCAAAATGTAAAATACCCAGAAATTGCTAAAGAAAACGGAGTTACAGGTAAAGTATTTATACAATTTGTTATAGCCAAAGATGGTAAAGTTACAAACGTAGAAATATTGCGTGGAGTTGATCCATCGCTCGATAAAGAAGCATTAAGAGTAGTAAAAAGTATGCCAGCTTGGAAACCCGGTTCACAAAGAGGAAAGCCTGTAAAGGTTTCATTCCAATTGCCAATAAATTTTAAATTATACTAATATTTAGCCCGATTAGTCGGGCTTTTTTTTTGCTTTATTAAAATATTATTTATAATTTTCGACAAAAACAAAAGCATGACTAAATTTATAGTAATACTATTTTCTGTTTTTATTGCAACTGGATGCGTATCATCAAAAAAACTTTATCAAAGAGGTCAATATGACCAAGCACTGCGAAAGTCGGTAAAAAAAATTCGTGGCAATGCAGAAAATACTAAAGAAATAACAATACTTGAAAATTCATACAAATCGGCAAATGAAGCAAATAATAATAGAATTAAATATTTAAAAACAGAGGGGAATCCAGAATCGTGGAATGAAATTTTTTCAAATTATTCGTATCTTAAAGATAGGCAAGAACTTATAAGGACAGTATTGCCTTTAAAAAACGGAAATAAAGTTGTTGATTTTCCGAAAATTGATTATGATAATGAAATAGTTGAAGCTAAAAAAAATGCTGCAGAATATTTTTACGTTCATGCAAAAAAGCTATTATCTACAAATAACAGCTTTAAAGCCCGCGATGCATATTTTGAGCTAAAAAAGGTTAAAGAATATTTCAACAATTATCAAGATGTTGATAAATATCTAGAACAAGCAAGATATGCCGGTATTACTAAAGTATTATTAACATTTGACAATAACACAATAATAAAGTTACCTACTGAGTTTGGAAAAGAATTACTTGATTTTAACATAGCACCATTAAATAGCGAATGGGTAAATTATTATAATAAAAATGAAAATATAACATTCGATAACATTATAAAAATAAATTTAAAGATAATTGATATCTCTCCCGAAAAACTAAAAGAAAAAGAAAGCATTCAAACTAAAACAATTCAAGATGGAACAGAATATCAGCTCGACCAACACAACAATGTAATTAAAGACTCGCTTGGAAACCCAATAAAAGTACCACGTATGGTAAATGTATCGTGTAAAGTTTTAGAGGTTTTACAGCAAAAAGCATCACATCTTGAAGGACAAATTGAATTTTACGACAATATTGGAAAAACTTTAATTACTTCAAAACAAATAGCTTCTGATTTCTTTTTTGAAAATCGTGCTATTACTGCAAATGGCGACTTTAGAGCATTAGATAACGAAACATCTAAATTAGTTGGGAAACCACCAATTCCTTTTCCAAACAATATACAAATGATAATGGGAGCTACCGATATTTTTAAAAAATTAATGATTGATGCAATAAACGAAAATAAACATTTAATTAAATAAAAGTGCTTAATGTTATTAACAACATACACAATATTTCAAATAAACGATAATTTTTAACAAAAGACATATCTTTCCAATATTTTATAATAATTAACATCTTAAATTATTAATGACTAAAGTCAAACAAGCAGTTATAAGCAAAACTGAAAGAGCAATTTTAATAAGTGCAATTAATAAAAATCAAGACGAAAAACAAGTTAAAGAATATCTCGACGAATTAGAATTTTTAGCTTTAACAGCAGGAGCTTCAACAATTAAAAAATTCACTCAAAATATTTCAGCACCCGATTCACGAACATATATTGGAAAGGGTAAGCTTGATGAAATATCTAGTTATATAAAAGAAAATGAAATTTCGATTGCAATTTTCGATGATGAATTAAGTGGTTCGCAACTCAAAAATATTGAAAACACTTTAGGTTGTAAAGTACTTGATAGAACTAACTTAATACTCGATATTTTTGCCGCAAGAGCACAAACAGCATACGCAAAAGTGCAAGTTGAACTAGCACAATACCAATACCTTTTACCTCGACTAACAAATATGTGGACTCACTTAGAACGCCAAAAAGGAGGAATTGGAATGCGTGGACCAGGAGAAACGGAGCTTGAGACCGACCGTAGAGTTATTAAATGGCGAATATCTATTTTAAAAGAACATTTAAAAAAAATTGACAAACAAATGTCAACACAACGCCAAAGAAGAAATGAATTAGTTAGAATTACCCTAGTTGGATATACAAACGTTGGAAAATCAACAATAATGAATTTAATAAGCAAATCGAATATTTTCGCCGAAAATAAACTTTTTGCTACACTTGATACTACAGTAAGAAAAGTAGTTATTGGGAATATGCCATTTTTGCTTTCAGATACTGTTGGATTTATAAGAAAATTACCTCATAGTTTAATTGAAGCCTTTAACTCAACACTTAACGAAATTCGTGAAGCAGATATTTTATTGCACGTTGTTGATATTAGTCATCAGAACTTTGAAGAACAATTAAATATTGTAAATCAAACTTTACACGAAATTAAAGCCTCCGAAAAACAGACTATCTTGATATTTAACAAAATTGATAAATATATTCCGCCTGATGCCGACGATTTAACAATACAGATTCCACATAATTTAACAGAATTAAAAAACAGCTGGATGGCAAAAAATAATTATCCATGTATATTTATTTCAGCTACACAAAAAGAAAATATAGAAGATTTTAGAAAACTTATTTTTAATAATATTAAAGAAATTTATACTAAAATTTACCCAAATACAACTCCTTATTTTTATAATTGATTTTATATAGGGAAATTCTAAAAATTAATCACTTCGTCATTCTGAACTTGTTTCAGAATCTAATTATCAGGTTGTTAAGAGATGCTGAAATAAATTCAGCATGACGATTTCAGTATTTTTAGAAGTTCCCTATAATTATTTGTTATAAATTAACTAATTTTATTGTTAAAATATTGTTTGTTATTTATAATGAAGCAATTTGTAATAATATTAATTTTATTATTTTGTACAAATTTAATTTTTGCACAACTATACATTGTAAGCACATCGGAATTACAATATTCGCCTTTTTCAATTGAAAATAATTTATTAAAAACATCTTTTAACAATATTACAAATTTTGAACAATCAATTTTTTGGCAAAAAAAATATAGCGAATTTGGTCAAAAAAAATTCATGTATAATTATCATTCTATTTATAAAAGAGAAAATTTATTCGGTATATGTATTTATGGAATGGATATAGATATGATTTCTGAAAATTTTGAAAGAAATAAGGCTAACACATTCCGCTATTGGAATAAATTACGTTTTGGTTTTAAAGTTTTGTTTGAGAAAGAGTCCAAATATAAGCCAATAGTATTAAAAAGTGTTTTCTCATATTTAAACGAAGAATTTTATGCAAGTTACTTACATATACCCAAAAAAGCTCGTGGCGATTTAATGACAAAGAATCGCAAACATTCTTTTATGTTATTTGTTGATGTAATTCCATCTCAAAAGCTTATT
Source organism: Bacteroidales bacterium (assembly GCA_036171595.1). GTDB lineage: Bacteria > Bacteroidota > Bacteroidia > Bacteroidales > GWA2-32-17 > GWA2-32-17. Next base: position 4,117 of record JAVHRJ010000453.1, on the reverse strand, counting down.
TTTCAAATTAGTTATAAAGCACTTGAATATGTGTGGCTTAAACCATATATTCGTAAAGAATTCAGTGTTTTACATGAAGGGTTGTCAATCGAATTTGAAATAAATAAACGTGGTTACGACCATAGTTTAGTAAAATACACTCATGATACATACAAGGGGTGGTCTTTTATTTTTGGTCAAGAATATACAAATAGTTCAAGTAACATATCGTTTTTTATTGGTACAAAATTTAATTTTAGGAATAATTAAATATAGTACATCTCTAAAATCTCAAAAGACAAATCCAAAATAACAAATAATAAACACAAGCCCCAAATTCCAAATCTCAAATTACAAATACCAAATAAACATAAATTATTGTCATTCTGAGTGATTAGCGAAGAATCTATAAACGAAAATATTTATTTTAAATTTTTGGTTTTCGTCATTGGATATTATTTGAGATTTGTTTTTTGATGCTTTAAGTTTTTAGAGGTTACTAATAATAAAAAATATAGTACAATATTTTTATCTACCAAATAATTTTGCTTTTTCTAAATCTTCAGGAGTATCAATTGAAATTGTTTCCAAATCAGTAATTTTTACTGAAATTTTATAGCCATTTTCAATCCATCTAAGCTGTTCTAAAGACTCGGCATTTTCTAAAAAAGATTTAGGTAGCTTTGTTATATAATTTAACACATCGCTTCTATATGCATACAAACCAATATGTTTATAAAAAATACCGTTTTTTAACCAATCGGTTTCTTTTATATTTCTATAAAATGGAATTGGCGAACGGCTAAAGTAAATTGCTTGCATTTTGTTATTTAAGACAACCTTTGGTTTATTTATATCAAAAATTTCATCAGCATTCTCGATTTTTTTAACTAAAGTAGCAATTTGTGTATCGATATTATTAAAACACGAAACAAGAAGTTTTAATTGTGAAGGTTCAATAAAAGGCTCATCGCCCTGAACATTAACAACTATGTCGAATTTTTTATTTTGTTTTAAAGATATTAATTTTAATGCTTCGGCACAGCGATCAGTCCCACTATTATGATTAGTAGATGTTATTATAACATTACCATCTAAAGAATTAACATGCTCAAATATTTTATCGTCGTCGGTTGCAACATATACATTATCAAATGCTTTTAATGCCTGCTCATAAACCCGCATTATCATACTTTTTCCATTAATATTAACTAATGGCTTTCCAGGAAAACGGCTCGAAGCATATCGAGCAGGGATAACGGCTAGTATATTCATTAAACAAATTTTAAATTAATGAAAAAATAAGTACGCCATAAATATAGCAGAAATTATTCCAACAAAATCGGCAATTAAAGCACAACCAATAGCATGTCGAGTATTTTTAACTCCAATTGAGCCAAAATAAACTGCAATTATATAAAAAGTTGTATCGCTAGCCCCTTGAAACATGCACGAAAGGCGACCAACAAACGAATCGACACCATAAGTATTCATCGAATCTACCATTAAACCACGAGCACCACTACCGCTTAATGGTTTCATAATTGCTACTGGTAGCGATTGAACAAAATCGGTGTTAACACCGAGCAAGGTAAAAAATTTACCAAGCCCATTTATAAAAAAATCCATTGCCCCCGATTCGCGAAAAACACCAATAGCAACTAAAATAGCAACTAAATATGGAATAATTTTTATAGCAACACCAAAACCATCTTTTGCTCCATCAATAAAAGATTCGTACACATTTACTTTTTTAAATAATGCTAACAATATAAAACTTATAATTATTCCGAATATTATTAAATTAGCCGAAACAGACGAGATTTCGTTAACTTTTTGTGCCGAAATAGTTGAAAAATACCATATTAAAACAGATATTAGAATGGTAAATATTCCCAAATATGCAAAAACAACTTTGTTTAAAAGGTTAATTTTTTGAACAAAACTTACTGCAATTATTCCAGCTAATGTAGAACAAAAAGTTGCAATTAATATTGGTATAAAAACATCAGTAGGGTTAGCAGCACCTAGCTGTGTACGATAAACCATAATGCTTATTGGAATAATTGTTAAACCCGATGCATTTAATACCATAAACATTATTTGCGAATTCGAAGCCACATCTTTGTTTACATTAAGTTCTTGCAACTCTTTCATAGCTTTTAAACCTAAAGGAGTTGCAGCGTTATCTAAACCTAACATATTTGCTGCAATATTCATCATTATAGAGCCATGAACTGGATGGTTTTTAGGAATTTCTGGAAATAATTTTGAAAACAAAGGACGAACAAATTTTGATAATATTGCAATCATTCCGCCATTCTCGGCTACTTTCATAAAGCCAAGCCAAAGTGTCATTACTCCAGTTAAACCAAGCGATAGCTCAAATCCAAGCTTAGCCATATCGAAAGCACCATTCATCATGTTGCCAAACACAAGCAAATCGCCTGTAAACAGGAACTTTGCTAGTCCAACAATAAAAGCAATAACAAAAAATGCAATCCAAATATAATTTAATACCATACCTTATAAAATAACAAATTACAAAATACAAATAACAAACAAATTACAAAATACAAATAACTAACAAA
>JAVHRJ010000453.1:0-1447 GCA_036171595.1 Bacteroidales bacterium | reverse complement strand
ACAAATTACAAAATACAAATAACAAACAAATTACAAAATACAAATAACTAACAAAATATAAATAACAAACAAATTACAAAATACAAATAACTAACAAATTACAAATAAATAAACAACTAACTTCAAACAATAAACTTTTTCATTTTTAAAATGACCATTCCTCTAATTTTTTGCGTACTTCATCAATATCAGGTTTATATAAAAATGATGACATTATTTTATTCATATCTTCTTCATTTTGTTTTACATTCTTTATTATAGTCCATTCTGTTAAATCATAATAATAATCATCTAAATTTGCAACCAAAACCTTATAAATTAAGGGTACCGAATCGGTTCCATTAAAATAAACACCAGTAATATCGGCACGATAAACTTTAGCATTATTAATTTTCATAAAAGAAGAATCAACAACAATAAAATTTGTTATAACACTTTTAATTCCAGATAAAGTTGATTTATAATATTCCTCTACTGAAGCATATTCGTAACTTGATGATGAATATAACAATATGTAAAACTCTTTTTTTAAATTTTGATATTGTAACAATGCCGAAGAAGATAAACTAGAAGTTGTATCTAAGTAATTTGGCAACAAGTACGAAGCTTTTAGATACGAAACTTCTTTAAAATCGGAGTATTCGTGCAAATGAATTAGCGAATCTTTCATTCTAACATAATCAGCAACAGTATTTACAAGTGGGTTTTGAGTTTCATTACTTTTATTAAACATATTTGGATTTTTGTCCTGAATTAAAACATAAACCAGCAATCCTATTAAAAAAGCAAGTACAGGAATGAAAAATTTAGCCATAAAAAATTAATTTGTTGATTACAAACTTAATTAATTTTTAAAATATCATCATTATAAATAAAATAATATTAACCAAATTATAAATAAAAGTATTTTATTATTATTAGCTCATGTTGTGCAAAATTAACAATTGAATTTTGATTAAATAAAATTTCACATAAACATTATTTACAGCATTATAGTTATCGGATAAATAATAAAAATTTCGAAGGATTCAAATAAACGTACGACCCTTTCGGGGTCGAACTTATGAGATTGACATAAATGCTATAAATGTTGAATCCCTTCGGGATTAATACCGATAAGTAACATCAATCTATTAATTTGTAATATTCTTTATTAAAAAAACTTGTATATTTGCTAATAAAGAGTTTATGAATAATGACCACAATTTATAATATATGTACAATATATTTTGGTGTGCTAAGTTTTAAAAAATAATATATATAAGTTAGGCAAAAGCGAATAAAAAAATATCACGTATAATATTTGGAATTTATACACGTATGTATTATCTTTGTATTAAATAAAAATATATTATTATGGATACCAAACTAACATTGACAATCGAAAAAAACGTAATTGACAAAGCTAAAGATTATGCCAGAAAAAAAGGAAGAAGTCTTTCTGATT
>JAVHRJ010000452.1:0-2288 GCA_036171595.1 Bacteroidales bacterium | reverse complement strand
TCGGTTTGTTTTTGGGCAGGACTACAAGTTAAAGTTAAACAAGGTTCATCCCAGCCAATTCTACGGGCAATACCAGTTTTTCCTCCACCGAGGTAAAAACTTCCGCCCATAAATTGTTTTTGAATTTTTAATGGTAAATCACGCCAATAACCTTTAGGTGGAACTAACTTTAAAACATCAACTTTACTTTTTGGATATTTTGCACCTTCGGATTTTGGAACATTGTTCTTAAATAATTCGCCTTTTTTTAAAGCATCTTTTAGATTATAGATTTTTTTATATGGCGTAGGATATTCGTACTTTAAATCTATATCTTTTCGTATTCCAACTAAAATTAAACGCTCTCTTTTTTGTGGAACTTTATAATTAACTGCTTTTAAAACTTGAATAGGAGCAACATTATATCCAATTTCATCTAAAATAGAAATCATTCCTTGCAATGTTTTACCATTTTCATGACTCAATAATCCACGGACATTTTCTCCAATACAAATTGGTGGATTTACTTCTTTTACAACTCTTGCAAACTCATAAAATAGTGTGCCTCTAGCATCGGCTAACCCTAATTTTTTCCCTGCATAACTGAACGCTTGACATGGAAAACCTCCAGCAACCACATCTATTTTATTATGATATTCTGTAAAATTAAACGATTTAATATCACCTTCCAGAACTTTCCAGTTTGGACGATTTTTGCGTAAAGTTTGGCAAGCCCATTTATCAATTTCATTTAAAGCAACACATTTCAAACCTGACATTTCAAAACCAATGGCTAAACCACCAGCACCTGCAAATAATTCTAAAACTTTATATTCATTTTCAGGTTCAATTATATTTGTAATTGTATCTTGATTATTTTGATGTAAAAAATCAGAAAATAATATTTCAACTTGTTCTTTTCTATAAACACGATAATTGCTCATTGGCTCACGAACTGCTGATAATTTACCTTCTCTATCCCATCTTCTCAAAGTTTCTTTACTTTTACCTATTAATTTAGACGCTTCTGAAAGTGTTAAATATTCATTCATAACCACATAGTTTAACATTATACAATGGTTACAAATATATAGTTAATAATGACAACGACAAATTTCTGATTATAAAAAATATTAATAACCTTAAAAACTTGAAATATTAACTAATAAATTTGAATAAAAGTGTAAATTTAGCAACTGAATATTTTACAAAATTAATGACGAAATTATAAAATAAAATATTGGATAAGGCACCTAAACCATAACACGGTATTGGTTTCATTTTACACGGATTGATAAGGCTAAGGCTTCGCCATGCGCGTAGGTCTAAGGTGTGCAAAACGCAAACCAATACCGAAACCGTTAGCAACCAAATTACCTAATAAGTAATGATTTATAAAAGATGTATAACAGCAAAATTATTGATGTGTTTTCTGAAATTATGTGTCTGCCTTTATCATATCTATATTTTTTTCTATAATAAAGCGCCAAAATCGTTTGGGCATAAAATTCATTTGTAGTTTTTTGTTTTTCCTTTCTTTGATGTTTACCGCATCAAAATAATCTTTCCATAGAATTTGGAATACATCTTCGGTATCACTCATCACACTTTTCGCTATTCGACCGGTATATTTATCAACATTATCAAGTTCTAATTTTATTTCTGCTGTGCATGTGAGATTGTAGTACATTCCCCAGCTTCTTTTAATATCATAAATAATCCATTGCTGATCAGTAAACCGTTTTTCAAAATGCCTGAAAATTAATGGCAGTACATTATATTTTGGAGAAATTGATGCGTAATAAATATTGTCTTGTGTTTTTTGAAATCTTGCAAACTCAAGCATTCTACATGCTTCTCGTGTAACTTTTCTGTTTAGCTTCTTTATAGAAAGTACATCATCATCACCAAATTTTTTTTCAATATTGCATGTTGATTCAAAAACCTTCCGAATAAAACGATACACTAACATTTCTTGATTAAGTTCAGATAGAAAGGCCTTGTATGGCATCTGGCAAGCTTTGTCTGAAAGTTTTTTTTCAAGTCCGCTCCAAACTCTTTTAGCTTTGTTTTCATCAGTGACTATGGAAATGTTATTACTAAAAAAATTTTGTTGCCAGATGCCATAAGGCATAATCTGATCAGGTACAATTTTCATTGTGTATGAATCGAAGATAGCCGTTAATAAGCCTTCGAAACTGTTATCATAAATGAAAACATTCATTAAATATAATTAGTTCTTGTAAGAAAACTCAGTGTCTGATTCATAGTGTCCGAGTTTAAGGCTTTCAATGTTTTGAAAGTCAGGA
>JAVHRJ010000451.1:4624-11780 GCA_036171595.1 Bacteroidales bacterium | reverse complement strand
GACAGAGATGTGCATATTGAAACCTTTGTTCTTCGTGTAAAATTTAGTGGTAAAGTCGCCATCGAACAGCAACCGCCGACCATTATTTATTTTCTTTAACAATATATTTTTCTTTATCAAAAACCTGAGGAGTCCAGTTATTTAAAAATGTTGCAACTTTTAAAGTATCGTAACCTTTATCTTTTTCGAGCAAGCCACTATCTTGAGTATGTAATCTCTCACCTTTTGAATTTAAAACAACAAGCACAGGAAAACCAAAACGTTGAGGGAAACCTAATCTTTCGAGAGCATCGTTATTTCTATTTTCTTTGCTATAATTAAGGTGAATTAAAACATAATTCGATTTTATTATCGAATCGATTTTAGGCACTTCCTTGCAAAAATAATTAAATTTAACGCACCAAGGACACCAGTTTCCCCCAACCTGAATTAATACATTTTTATTCTCACCTTTAGCTTTTGTTATAGCTTCATCAATTTGCTTCATTCCATCAATTGTAGGAATATAAATTAAACGTTTTTCCTGGCAATTAGCCAATAACGAAAATGCTATTAAAACAAAAACAAATATTATATTTTTCATATTCGTAATAATTTTTTTACAAAGTTAATTAGATTTTTTCTTAAATATCAAGGGTCTGGAATATAAAGTTCGATAACAAGGCTTGCGAAATTTTGAAAATCAAGGAATTTACCCATGTAAATGACTGTTTTCAAAACGAGCATAACGAAATTAACGAACTTTATAAACAGACTATTCTTTTGTAAGACCTAACAGGTTTTTAATACCTGTTAGGTCTAAATAAATAAAAAAATATTTTTTATTTGTAAAATTGATTTTAACTTTGCCACGATAGCTCAATGGGGTGCCTTAATATTACGGGCTGAGAACATACCCTTTGGACCGGGACAGGTAATGCTGAGCCGGAAAACCAAAAGACCTCCATTGGCAATATAATTATTGTCAAATTTAAAAAAGTGAGTATGAAAAAAATTTCAATTTTAACTGTACTGATTTTATCAGTAAATCTGGCGTTTTGCCAATTTTCAATTACAGGAAAAGTTTTAGATGAAAAAAACCAACCTTTAGTTTCGGCTACAGTGTTATTAGAAAACACATTTGCTGGAACATATTCAAATCAGAAAGGTGATTTTGTTCTGAAAAATTTAAAATCTGGAGAGTACAACATTAAAATTTCGTTTATTGGTTACGAAACACAAGCAAAAAAAATTAAACTAGAAAAAGATGAAGTTATTGAATTTAAAATGCCACGGGCATCATACTTAGCCGACGAAGTTATTGTTCAGGCAACACGCGTAAACGAAAAAACCCCAGCAACTTATTCAACAATTAATAAAGAAACATTATCTAAAAATAACAATGCTCAAGATATTCCATACTTATTAAGCTACGCACCATCAATGGTTGTTTCGTCGGATGCTGGTACTGGTATTGGATATACAAACATAAACATTAGAGGAAGCGATGTAAAACGTATAAACGTAACAATAAACGGAATACCTATAAACGATGCCGAATCGCATGGTGTTTGGTGGGTCGATTTACCCGATATGGCATCATCGGTAGATAACACGCAAATCCAACGTGGAGTAGGCACATCAACCAATGGAGCTGGTGCATTTGGTGCTACAATAAATTTTCAAACAACAAATTTAAATCGCGAACCCTATGCCGAAGTTAATTCTTCTTTCGGTTCATATAACAGTTCGAAAAATACTGTAAATGTTGGAACAGGATTAATAAACAATAAATTTGTAGTTGATGCACGATTATCAAAAATATGGTCTGACGGGTACATTGATAGAGCATTCAGCGATTTAAAATCGTTTTACATTTCAGGAACTATGTACGGCAAATCGAGCATTTTAAAACTAATGATTTTTTCGGGACAAGAGCATACTTATCAAGCATGGAACGGCGTTCCAAAAGCAAAACTAGAAAATGATACTGCAGGAATGCGTAATTATGTTAATGTAATGGCAAGTTGGAATGAAATATTCGGCAATCAGAATGATATTGACAATATCTTCAATTCAAATTCAAGAACATATAATTTATATAGTTACAAAAATCAAACAGATAATTATAATCAAAGTAATTACCAACTTCATTATTCAAAAGAAATAAATAGTAACGTGCACGCTAATGTAGCATTACATTATACAAAAGGAAAAGGATATTACGAAAGCCTAAAACCTGGTAAAGATTTTAGCAAATTTAATTTACCAAATGCTATTTTTAACACCGACACAATTACCTCATCAGACTTTATTACACAAAAATGGTTAAGTAATGATTTTTATGGAGTTACCTACTCTTTGAATTATAACAAACAGAAAATAAACGCAGTATTTGGCGGTGGATGGAATCAATATTTAGGAGATCATTATGGGGATATAATTTGGGCAAAAATTGTAACATTTAACAGTGAAAAATATCGATGGTACAATGGCACTGGTAACAAAAAAGATTTGAACACATTTTTTAAAATTAATTATTTACTTACAAACAGACTAAGTCTATACGCCGATTTACAATTCCGTAACATTAATTACATAATTGGAGGATTTGATGATGGATTAAAAAATATTGCTCAAAACAATAAATACAATTTCTTTAACCCTAAAGCTGGATTAATGTACGATTTAAACGAGAAACAAAAAGTGTACGCTTCGTTTGGCATTTCGCAACGAGAGCCCGACCGTGGAAACTTTACCGATGCCGATTCAGGAAAAACACCAAAACCCGAAAAACTTTTCGATTACGAAGCAGGTTACGAATACCGCACATCAAAATTCATGTTTAAAGGAAATATTTTTTACATGAATTATGTTGACCAATTAATTTTAACTGGCGAAATAAATAATGTTGGCTCTCCTGTATTAACAAATGTTACTAAAAGTTACAGAGAAGGAATTGAACTTGAAACTGGCATACAAATTATTAAAAAACTAAATTTTTATGGGAATATAACATTTAGCAGAAATATTATTCCAGAATTTATTGATTATACCGATAATTGGGACACGTGGGGACAAATAGCAGATACTTTATATAATAAAACCATTTCTTTTTCACCATCATTAATTGCAAATAGCGTAATAGATTATGAACCAATTAAAAACTTCAATATAAATTTCACAACAAAATATGTAAGCAACCAGTATATTGACAACACACAAAATACAGATAGAATGTTAAATGCTTATTTAATAAATAATTTATCGTTTTCATATTCAATTAAAAATAAATTATTTAATGAAATTATATTACAGTTTGCAATAAACAACCTATTTGATAAAAAATATGAAACAAACGCTTGGGTTTACAAATATACCGAAGGTGGCAACCCAAAAGTAATGGACGGATATTTTCCACAAGCTACAAGAAATATAATGGGAAAAATTGTAATTAAATTTTAAATTTAGGTATTGAAAATGCAGACTGTTAAATAATTATTTATTAACAATACAAAAATATGTTTCTTAACATATTTTATTCGCATATAACTATAAATCTGAAATTTGAGCTAACATAAATATGTTTATATGATATTGTTCATAATTTAAATATTTTTAAAATGTGTTAGAAGCTATATATTTGTAAAAATTCTAATATAAAAACTAAATTATTTTTTATGGCAAAAAATGTTATTATTATTGGAGCAGCAGGAAGAGACTTCCACAACTTCAACACCTTCTTTAGAGGGAACAAGGACTATAACGTAGTAGCTTTTACTGCAGCTCAAATTCCAGATATTGATGGAAGAAAATATCCAGCAGAACTTGCAGGCAATGATATGTATCCAAGCGGAATTCCAATTTACGCAGAATCAGATCTTGTAAAATTAATTAAAGAACTAAAAGTTGACGTTTGCGTATTTTCTTATAGCGATGTTAATTATCCAAGAGTAATGAACATTAGCTCGATGGTTAATGCTGCAGGTGCAAACTTTATGTTATTAGGTCCAAACGACACAATGATTAAATCGACAAAACCTGTTATTGCTGTTGGTGCAACACGTACCGGTTGCGGAAAAAGCCAAACATCACGCCGAATTGTTGAATTATTAATGAAACAAGGATTAAAAGTTGTTGCTATTCGTCACCCAATGCCTTACGGCGACTTAGTAAAACAAAAAGTACAACGTTTTGCAACTGTTGAAGATTTAAAACTACATAAATGTACAATTGAAGAAATGGAAGAATACGAACCACATGTAGTTCGTGGAAATGTTATTTATGCTGGTGTTGATTACGAAGCAATTGTACGCGCTGCAGAAAACGACCCCGATGGTTGTGATGTAATTTTATGGGATGGTGGAAATAACGATTTTCCATTTTATCGCCCAGATTTAATGATTGGCGTTGCCGATCCATTACGTCCAGGTGCCGAGGTTAGTTTTTATCCTGGCGAAGTAGTTGCAAGAATTTCTGATGTTATTGTTATTAATAAAATTGATAGTGCAACTTTAGAAAATATAAATATTGTAAGAAATAACTTACGTAATATAAATCCAGATGCAATTATAGTTGATGCAGCATCTCCTTTAACAGTTGACAAACCTGAATTAATTAAAGGCAAACGCGTTTTAGTTGTCGAAGATGGCCCAACTTTAACTCATGGTCACATGAAAATTGGTGCAGGTACAGTTGCAGCTCAAAAGTTTGGTGCTTCAGAATTAGTTGATCCACGTCAATACGCAGTTGGTAAACTAGCTGAAACTTTTAAAATTTATCCAAATATTGGAACATTATTACCAGCAATGGGTTATGGCGACGAACAAATTCGCGATTTAGAGCGTACAATTGAAAATACACCTTGTGATACAGTTGTAATTGCTACCCCAATTGATTTAAAAAGAATAATTAAAATTAACAAACCTACTGTAAAAGTTGGATACGAACTTCAAGAAATTGGTTCACCAAATTTACAAGAAGTTATTGAGGATTTTGTTATGAAACATAATCTTGCTAAAAAACCTGGTTGCTCATGCTGTAGCTAATATATATAGACCTAACAGGTTTTAAAAACCTGTTAGATCTTTTCTTTTTATTATTTTTTGGTCCAATCAACCTTTCGCATTTTTCCCATATTATTTACAATCCACTGTTGCCTACGTCTAATATAACTTGTAGGTTTTGATGCATTCCATTTACGTGGATTTGGAAAACATGCAACTATAAGTGCTGCCTCATTTTTAGATAATTTTTTTGCCGATTTATGAAAATAAGTCTGCGATGCCATTTCAACGCCATAAATTCCATCTCCCATTTCAATAACATTTAAATAAACTTCCATTATACGCTTTTTATTCCACACAAGCTCAATTAGCCCAGTAAAATAGCCTTCAAATGCTTTTCGAATATATGAACGCGAACTCCATAAAAAAACATTTTTTGCAGTTTGCTGACTGATAGTACTTCCACCTTTTATTTTTTTTCCACGCTTATTCCCTTCATAAGCCTTTTTCATTGCTTTAAAATCGAAGCCATAATGATTATGAAAATTTTGATCTTCGGCAGTAACAGCAGCTTGTACAATATTCGATGACATTTCTTCGATAGGCACCCAACTTTTATGCAATTTCAATGACTTTCCATCAATTAATTGTTCACCAAGTCTAATTATCATTAACGGAGTAATAGTAACTGGCAAAAACCTGTAAACTACAACTGTTAAAATACTTAAAATAAAAAATGCAAGAATTGCTCTTTTTAATATTCGAAATATTTTTCCTGAAAATGTTTTCTTCTTATTTTTCATTTATTTCTTTATTCCAAATATCTTTTTCCAAAATGATTTTTTCTGGTTTTTTAAAAAATCACTTTCAATACTTTCAATTGACTCATTAGAGAACTTTTGCCAAATATCACTCCATTCAACAAAACCGCCATAATTGCGATCGTCAATATATAAATCGGCATTTAATTTTCTAGGAGTATTTTCATCAAACTTTTCTTCTGGATAATTTTTGTTTACTGAATAAAATTCTAGTCCACGTTGTTTGCAAAATTGCACTGCATCTTCAAGTTCATTCCCATTTCGATAAGTCCATAAAATTAATTGATGCCCTTGCTTTTGAATTTGTTTAAGTGTTTCAATTGCAAAAAGCTTCTCATCGCCTATTTTTGGATATTCATGCTCGACAATTGTTCCGTCAAAATCAACAGCTATTTTCATTGAAATAAATTATATAAAATATTTTTCAAAAATATGAAATTCTTATTTGTAAAATTCTTTTTTTTATAAAAGAAAAAATATACTTTTATGGTTCAATTTTATGAGAAGTATATTTTTAAAAATATCATTTGCAATTATTTTTTTAACGTTTTATGACTTTGGATACGCCCAAATAAATAAAAACGGAATACCATTTTTAAGAAATTTTTCGCCAAAAGAATATAATGCACATAATCAAAATTGGGCAGTAGTTCGCGATAAACGCGGAATAATTTACGTTGGCAATAATGATAATGGAGTTTTAGAATACGATGGAAAAACATGGAGAAAAATTCCTGTTCCAAACAATTCTATAGTTCGCTCACTTGCAGTTGACACCAACGGAACTGTTTATGTTGGAGCAATAGGTGAATTCGGAATATTGCAACCCGACGCATCTGGTAAACTCTTATATCAATCACTTAGCAATAAACTCAACACTTCTGAAATTAAATTAAATGATGTTTGGAAAACATACGTAACTAATAAGAATGAAGTTTATTTCTGCACTTTGCAAAACATATTTATTTGTAAAAATGGAGTTAATGTTAAAACAATAAAATTACCCGAAGGCTGTTTTTTTAGTTTTTATGTTGATGGTACTTTATACATTGGAAACTGGAAAGGCGAAGGACTTTTAAAACTTAATGGATATAATGTTGAAAAGGTTAAAGGTGGAGAATTTAATACCGACGAAGATATTTTTGATATTACTACATACAAAAGAGGTTTATTGTTAGTTTACAATGCATTAAAAGGGTTATTCTTATATAATACTATTGACGGCACTATTGAAAAACCAACTTATAATGAACAATTCAAAAAAACAGACAACTTTTTAATTAAAAATAGTGTTTTTTGTAGTACAAAAATTGACGACAACATATATGCCTGGGGAACAAAACTTTCGGG
>JAVHRJ010000451.1:0-4524 GCA_036171595.1 Bacteroidales bacterium | reverse complement strand
ATTAATGCATTAAAAATAATGAACATTAATGGAGAAGACCATCTAATTATAGGTTCAAGTTCTGCCTTATCCGAAATTTATAAAGATAAAGTTATTGCACAAAGTAAATTAAATGAAACCTACATACAATCACTTTACATTTCAAAATTCAAGAAAAACACATTGTATATTGGAGCTCAATCTGGCTTACAAATAGCAACTTATGAAAATGGAAAATTTAAAATATTCGACCCCAAAAAAATAAATAACGAAATACGTTCTTTATCAGAAGATAACGAAGGTAATTTATGGATAGGCAGTTTAGTAAATGGAGTTTACAAATATGCAACAGATGGCACAATAAAAAATTATACAACAAATGACGGGTTACCAGTAGTAAACGATATTTTTGTTTCTAACACTCCATTAGGTTTAATTTTTTCGACTGCTAAAGGATTTTATAAGTTTGATGCAAAAAACAATAAATTTGTTCCAGAAAACTTTTTTGGTAAAAAATTAAAAGAAAATAATAGAAATATAAGAGCATTATACACCGGCTTTAATAATCAATATTGGGTGAACATTGATAATAAAGTTTATAAATTTATTAAACATTACGATGAATTTAATGCCGACACTATTCCTTTTAAAAGATTGCCTCAAATGTCGGTTCAAGTTATATATTCTGAGCCAGACGGATTAACGTGGATTGGTGGTTCCGAAGGATTATTCTGTTACGATAATTATTATAAAAGAAATTACAATGTGAAATATAGTACAATTATTCGTTCTGTAACAATAAACATAAACGACTCAACATTATTTAATGGCACAAACTATTTATTTAGCGGAAATAAAAACTATAAAATTCCAACTCTAATTCAACCCAACGAATTAAAACCTGTTTTAAAATATAAATTCAACAATTTATCTTTCTTATTTGCAGCACCTTATTTTGAAGACGAAAACAATTTGCAATACAGCTATATGCTTGAAGGGTTAGATGAAAAATGGTCAAAATGGACATCAGACAATAAAGCAGTATATACCAATCTTAACGAAGGAAAATACATTTTTAAAGTTAAAGCATTAAACATCTATAATGTTGAAAGCGAAATAGCTGAATACGAATTTGAAATTTCTCCACCATGGTGGAGAACCACTTGGGCATATATAGGATACGTTATTATTGGTATTTTAATACTAATTTTTTCGATTAAAATTTACACAAGAAAACTAGAAGCTGATAAAAGACGACTTGAGGGAATAGTAGCAGAACGCACATCGGAAGTTGTTCGTCAGAAAGACGAAATTCTTGATAAAAATAAAGAAATTGAACAAAAAAATAAAGATATTACTGACAGTATAAATTACGCTAAACGTATTCAAGAGGCACTTTTACCTACCGAAAATGCTCTTAACAATAAGGAAATAGAATACTTTATATACTTTAAACCTAAAGATATTGTTTCAGGAGATTTTTATTTCCTCAAAAAAGTTGATCGATCAAATGTTATTATAGCTTCTGCAGCCGATTGCACTGGTCATGGTGTGCCTGGTGCATTTATGAGTATGTTAGGTATTAGTTTTTTAAACGAAATTATTACAAAACCAGAAGTAACACATTCAGACATAGTATTAAACCATTTGCGCGAATCAATAATAGAATCGTTAAACCAATCGGGACGCGAAGGTGAAACTAAAGATGGAATGGATATTAATCTAATAGCATACGACTATGTAAATCATAAACTAGAATTTAGTGGAGCTAACAATCCATTATACATAATTCGTAATGGTGAGCTTACAGAATACAAAGGTGATAAAATGCCTGTGGGATTGCACGATAAAATGAATATTCCATTTTCTAGAAACGAAATAGATATACAAACTGAAGATGTACTTTATTTATTCTCAGATGGTTTCGCCGATCAATTTGGAGGCACCAAAGGTAAAAAATATATGTACAAACAATTTAAGGAATTTTTAACTAGTATACATACTAAGCCAATGAAAGAACAAAAGATTTTAGTTGAAAAAGAAATTGTTGAATGGCGCGGTGATATGGAACAAGTTGATGACCATATTGTTATGGGAATAAAAATTTTATCGTAGTATTTTGCAACCCAATTATTTAAAAATAGTTAAAGCCTTTAAAACTTTCGCTTCTTAAAACTATATTTGCAAAAAATAAATTTTTAATGTTTCAAAAACTATATTTTATTCTAATTATCACATTAGCTATTTCGTGTAATACAGATAGCTATACAACAGATTATTCGGGAATGAAATATAAGTTTTTTATAAAAAACGATACAAATAAAGCCCCTATCAAAAATGATATACTTGTTGTATTAATGAAGTACACAACCGAAAAAGATTCTATTTTATTTGACACTAAAGAACTGAATGGACAACCATTTAGAATGAAATATAAAGGATTGTCTAATAATGGTGGCACTATTGACGATGCTTTTTCGCTAATGCACGAAGGCGACAGTGCACAATTTATTGTTGATGCCGAAAAATTTTATAGAGAAACAAAAAATGCCGAAATTCCAACATTTATAAAAAAAGGTAATAAACTTATCTTTAATATAAAGCTTGTAGAAATTTTTAGCTACGACAAATATATTGAAGAAAAAAAGGCAAGCGAAGTACTTACAGCACAAAAAGAACAAGAAATTTTAGAAATGTACTTACAAAGTACTAATGTTATAACAAAACCTACAAATAGTGGATTATATTATTTAGAAACAAAAACAGGAAAAGGGGCAAAACCAAAAAGTGGACAAAAAGTTATTATCAATTATACAGGTTCGTTTATTAATGGCGAAATATTTGATTCGACATTAAAACGTGGCGAAACATTTGAATTTGAATTTGGGAAAAACGAAGTTATTCCAGGACTTGAAGAAGGAATTAGCATGATGAAAACAGGAGGAAAAGCAACATTAATAATACCATCGCATATTGCTTATGGCGACAAAAAATATAAAATGATACCTGCTTTTTCGACTTTAATTTTTGAAGTAGAACTAATAAATATAAAATAAATATGAAAATAAAAATTTTGTTAATTGCATTATTATCTTTTAATTTAATAACATTTAAAATTATGAGTCAAACAAAGGATTATAAAACAACATCATCGGGATTACAATATATAATTCACGAAAAAGGGAAAGGTGAAAAACCAAAGCCTGGCGAAAAAGTTACTGTACATTACGAAGGTAGATTAATGAACGATACAATTTTTGATAGTTCATACAAGCGTAACGAACCTTTTACATTTGCATTAGGACAAGGACAAGTTATAAAAGGCTGGGACGAAGGAATAGCTTTATTAAATGAAGGCGATTCAGCAACTTTAATAATACCACCAGACTTAGGATACGGACAACAAAACATGGGAACAATTCCACCTAATTCAACATTAAAATTCACTGTTAAATTAGTTAAAATTCAAGCTGAAGTAAAAGTTGAACCATATAATACAGCTGGTAAAGATACCATTAAAACACCTTCTGGGTTAAAATGTGTTTTAGTTTCCGAAAAAAACAAAAATGGTAACAAACCACAAAAAGGATCAAATGTTATAGTTCATTATACAGGATATTTCGAAGATGGAAAAATTTTCGATTCATCGGTAAAACGTGGCGAACCAATAAAATTTCAACTTGGAAAAGGTATGGTAATTAAAGGATGGGACGAAGGATTGTCATTATTAAAAGCTGGCGATAAAGCTCGATTACTTATCCCCTATCAATTAGCATATGGCGAAGCTGGTCGCTCTCCAGTTATTCCTGCAAAAGCAAATTTAATTTTCGATGTTGAACTTGTTGATTTTACACCTGAAGTAAAACCAGAAGCTTATAACACTAAAGGTAAAGACACATTATCAACTCCATCGGGATTAAAATATATTATTGTAAAACAAGGTGCAAAAGATGCAGTAAAAGCTAGTGCAAAAAAAACTGTTTCGGTACATTATACAGGATATTTTGAAAACGGAGATATTTTCGATTCGTCTATTCAACGTGGGCAACCAATAAGCTTTGAACTTGGTACTGGTAAAGTAATAAAAGGTTGGGATGAGGGTATTGCTTTAATGAAAGTTGGCGATAAATTACGTTTACTTATTCCTTATCAATTAGCTTATGGCGAGCAAGGCTATGCAGGAGCAATACCACCAAAATCTAATCTTATTTTTGATGTCGAATTAATTAGCGTAAAATAACAATTAAAAAGCTTCGAATTACCTCGAAGCTTTTTTTTATATTTTTATTCCAACAATGGTGATATCATCAACTTGACTATTACCATTTTTCCATTCTTTATAAACTTTTTCGAGTTCTATTTTTTGATTTAATGCCGACAAATTTGAAATATTTATTAATGTTTTTTTAAAGTTACTCGATAAAAATTTCTTTCTATTTGGCCCCCCAAATTGATCAACAAAACCATCACTAAACAAATAAATATAATCGCCCTTAATTAGTCGAACCTTAAAAACCGCATAACATACTTATTAACAATTAGTTG
>JAVHRJ010000450.1:0-11793 GCA_036171595.1 Bacteroidales bacterium | reverse complement strand
GAAAAAGCTGGATTTTTAAGGTTTACATAATCTGGCAATAAAATATATTTTAATTTGTGTTGTTCTGCTACAGAACGATAAAGAAAAATATAATCTAAAGTATTTGATTCTAACAAAGCCAATAAATCTGTTTCTTTAGGTCTAATGTTATTTTCATCTTTTTTTAATAATTTTTCTGAAAGTCCTTTTTCCTTATAATATTTCTCGGCAAGCTTTGTAACCAAAACTGCTCTATACCCGCATGGATCGGCATTTGGGTCTGCCCTGCCAATACTGATTTTATCATCAAGCATAATTTTATACCAATTCTTATTTGTAATTTCTTTACTTCTTCTTGATTTCTCGGTATAAACAATTGCCATTTCATTTGATGCGAATTTTATATTCCAGATAGCAAATTTTGGAATTAATATTTTATCTATAACTGTATAATCAGCAGAAGCCATTACATCACAAGGTTTATTTAATTCAGATATTTTTCTTGCACACTCAACGCTTCCAGCAGCTTCTGAAATAATATTAACATTTGGATTTTCTTTTTTAAAAGCTTCTGCAATTTCTTTGATTGGTACAGTTAAACTACCTGCATGAAAAATAATTAAATCCCCGGTCAGTTCACTATTTGTATTTGCGATTTTTAAAGCATGAAAACTTGCATTTTGAGCAAATAATATTGCAACTGTTAAAAACCAGAATTTGAAATTCATTATGATTATATTTAAAAATATTATAAAATTGTTATCTTTTGGCTTCTAATTGTATTTTTAGTATATATTGTTTTTACAAAATACAAACCAGCATCAAAACCTTCAACATCAATAGAAATATTATCTGAATTTACATTTGAATTATAAACACATTGTCCTGCAAAATTGTAAATTAATATTTCGTTTATAGTTTCATTTGAATTTACATTTATTGAAGTAATTGCTGGATTGGGATAAATTGCTAAACCAGAATTTAAAAGAACTTCTTCAACACCTGAAATAGCTGTGCCCTTTATTACAATATCGTCAATTTTTGAAGTTCCAGCAGTACCAACCGTACCACCACCAATACCAATATTTGAAGTCATAATCCAACGGATATAAAGTACAGCAACATCACTACATTCAACTGGTAATACAACATTATTTAATGCTCCTGTCCAATCATTTGCAACTGTTATTGTTCCTCCTGTAATATCGGTCCATGTTCCAGACTGTCCAACTTTATATTGTGCTTTCCAGTTTATAGGCCCAGCATTTGTATTGCCACTTCTTTGTTTAGAGCTTAATGTTATATTATTATACCCAGAAGTTGCAATATGAATATTCCAATTTTTAATATCTGCACCATTATCCCAGCCAGTTGCAGTTGCGGCATAATCACCTGTAGTTTGTCCATTAGTCATTGTAATTGCAGAAGCTCCTTCGGTTCTGATGGCCTCTGCTAAGTTTAAAGGTAAAGTGCCATTCTGAACAGTGTCATTTAACGAATTATTAGAAAAAGTCCATGTAGCCAATGTTACTTGAGCGCTTGCAATACCAGAAAACGCGAGTAGAATAGCTAAAGTTAAAGTTTTTGTAAAATTTTTCATATTACTTATTTTAAAGATTAATTTATTTTTTGCCACGAAAACACTAATTCACAAAATCTCACTAAAATATTTTTTGTATTTTTTCTTTTATGAAATTTAGTGTTTTTGTGTCTTAGTGGCATTTTTTTATTTGAATTTAATTATCATTTCCAGCATTATAAATCTTCCTATTCCAAGAACTCCTTTTTCATCAAGAAAACTATCATTTAGTAAATTATCAACAGATAATGAAACTTTATACTTTTCTTTAAAAGTGCGACTTATTTTAACATCAAACAATGAAAACGAATTTGATTGAATAGTATTTTCATCATCAGTCCATTGTGGTGCCTTGTAATGATATCCTAAAGCAAAATTAAAATATTTGTTTCTCCACCATAGTGAAGCGTTTGCTTGATATGGGGCAACTTCCATTAATTCTTTTCCCGTTAAATCATTTACCACATATCCCGAAACATTAAACTTTTTAATTATTGAATGATAATACGAGCCATTTGCTTCAAATAAAATGTTATTTGTTATGTCCAAATTAAAAGCTAATTCGGCTCCGTAAATTTCTGCTTCACCAATGTTATGGCGTTTAAGTATAGGTTTCATTTTACTTCCTGCAAAAATACTGTCGCCTGTACCAACAAAATATTGAAAATCGGTTCCCAATGAGTAAAATACAGTTGGTTCAAGATTGAAATTTTTAAATATCTGCCACGAACCACCTACTTCGTAACTATTAATTTTTTCAGGTTTCAGATATGGATTTGCCAACTTTAAGCCTTTTGAAATATTTCCATTACGGCATAAATCATCTAGCATTGGAGGACGAAATCCTTTTCCTGCTGACACATAAATTCTACTATTATCAGAAATTCTATATTGAACGGATAACTTCGGACTAATTGCATTCCACGTATCTTCGGGTAAATTTCCTACAGTTGTTGTTAAAATAGATGTATTTGCAGTTGGCTCATCCATTAAAAATTGTCCATGATAAAATTTTACAAGGTCGGTTCTAATACCGGCAATTACTTTTAAATGTTCATTTAAAAAACTTGCTTCATCCTGTAAAAACAAAGCATAGAAATTCATATTCCCAAGATTTGAAACAATATCTGTTGAAGTATAATAAATATCAGAAGCATCTACACTGCCTGTTTTAAAATCGAAGCCACCTGTAAAATAATGGTATTTTGAAATTGCTCTTGAAATATTCATTTGAATTCCATTGTCATCCCTATGTGAAAAAGTGCCATACAAAACATACTGAGTTATTGCAAAAGGAGGAAATTTATCTTTCTTTAAACTCTCTTTTTGCTGATGGAAATTTTCTCTTTGAAGAAAACCATAAACATTCATTTTGTATTTCCCAAACTGCCCGTTATATGCAACTTTAGCAAAATGTGTTGAGAATTTACTGTAACCACCATCTTTATCATAAATTCTAATTCCATCTCCACGTTTATCATCAAAATAACCATAATCGGCAATAATTTTTGAATTAGAACTAAACTGATATCCAACACGACCTTGAATTACTCCTTCTCTTAAATATGTTTTAATATCCGTCGAATCTCTTGTACTGTCAGGATAAAGTATGTATCCATCTCCTTGCCTGTAGAAAGCATTTACACCCCCAAAAAATCCTTTATTCTCTTTTATTTTTGAAAAATTGTAACGTGCACGAGTTCCTAGTGTATTAAATGTTCCATACGAAACTGTGACATCACCACCATTTAAAGTTGAAGGTTCTTTTGTTATAATATTAATCACACCAGACATCCCATTACTACCATAAAGAGCAGAAACAGGACCTTTAATTACTTCTATTTTTTCTACATTTTCTGGATCAATTCTATTCCAGTTTATTGAACCACCATCAGTTTTATTCATCGGAATACCATCTAGTAAAATTAAAGTGCGCTGGGCAGAATTTATTCCTCGTAATGTTATACTTGCATTTTTCGAATAAATCCCTGAAAATCTGTCAACATTAACACCCGTTAATCCACGTAAAAAATCATCTACATTTATTCCTGCAAAATCTTCAATTTTCTTTTTGTTAATTACTTCAATTCTATTAGGAATATCTTTTATATTTCTTTCGTTTTTTGTAGCAGTAACAACAACAGCTGGCATTTCAATACTATATTGCTTAAGCAATATATCAATATTATTTATTTTGTTATTTAAAACTTGTACTAGTACAATTGTATCAGAATATCCAATAAAAGTTATTTTAATATTATAAGCACCTTCTGAAATATTATTAAAAACAAACTTCCCTTCATAATCACTACTCGTTCCTAGCTTCAGCTCTTTTACCCATAAATTTGCATTAGCAAGAGTTAAGCCTGATTTAAAATCAATAATTTCCCCAGATATACTTCCTTGAGAAAATCCAAAATTAATTGAAACAAGAATAAACAATATAGAAAATAAATACTTCATTTATTTTTGAATTTTCATCACAAACTCAATATAACCATCTTCAAAACCACTGGTTGAAATTATTTTCAACAAACCCCTTTTACCAGTCATAGCGCCTGCCGTAATTTCAAATGGAATAACATATCCAGGTCTAGCAGATTTAAATTTTCTTTTGCCCACAGTTGCACTTGTGTAATTAGAAATAATTAAACTATCATTATAAGCTAAATCAAATTGTTGAGGTGAAACTGTAAGTGAATCAAACTTATATCTAACTTCGTTACGAGGTAATGTCCAATTAATTATATTTTGATAATATGTTATAACATCATTGTCGCTAGGTGATCCAAAAGTGTAATCGGTTGGAGGAACATTTAACGATGCATAATATGTTATTATGTACATATTGTTTTGAATTATATCAGTTGAATCTGCAAAATGTATAGAACCTGTTTCGGGATTAAAAAAACTTCCAATTGTATGATTATTTTGACAACCAAGCTTTATTGATGGGAAATAATTAATTAATCCGAATACAGAATTAGTGTCTTTTGTTAAAATTATTACTTTAGTTGACCTGTTCCTATTTTTATCCATAATAGTGAATGTCCATTTTTCCCACATTGATGCTCCGTAAGAAATATTTTTAACAAAATGTAAATTATTTGTATATAAACCTGAATCTAATGCTATTTCAGAACCATTTTCAGTTGTTAAAGTAATTGTAAGATTTGTTATAGGTGCATCTGAACTTATTCCATTTATTCCAATTTTTACAGGTAAACCAATAGGCACAGTTCTATCGTTTGCAGTAAAACCTGTTTCGCTATCAAAATTTAAAGTAGGAGGATTTTCAGACTTTTTCATGCATGAAAAAAACAAAATAACAATAATTAAAAACAATATTGGATATGATAAAATATGCATATCGCTATATATTTCAATGAATCGCTTATAATTATTTACAATCATTAAATTTTATTTTGAAGATTTATCTGCCCAATATACTAATCCAGCTCCAATTAATCCACCTAATAACCCAAAAGTAAAATGGGTAAACAAAGGATAAGCAATCCCTCCTAAAAGAGATTGATATGGGAAACCAGTAATTAACGAAACTCCAGCACGTATTATTGGAATTAACATCCAACTTATTCCTGAGACTATAGCAATAAGAAAAACATTTGAACTTATGGTTTTTGCCAGTCCGAACAAAAAATCCATTGATACACCTAACAAAATGTAAACAATAGGCATAAAAGGATCGTCGAAACCCAAATTTGTAAACAAAAATAACGAAGCAGAACCAAGACAAGCCATACTTGCACCAAAACTAAAACGCGAAGAAGCTCTGGCACTAATTATAATTGCCATAAAAATCAATCCGTTTTTTCCAGGTAAATGCATTGGAATACGAAGTTTTGCATGAATTAACATTGCAATAGCACCCATTAACAATAGGAACAGTATTTCAACAGCCGTAGCGGTTATTTTATTGGGAAATACTTTTGATATACTCCTTTGAAGCACATTTCCATTCATATTCTATATTGTTTTTAACTTTTTCAACTAAAAGTGTTATTTTATTATTTTTGTGCACTGGTCTGCACCATTCACCAACAAAAATTTTTTCATTTTCGGGAACAAATATACTGTCTTTGTCTGAAATTTTTTCTATCCCAATTATTTTCGAATACTCAGAGATACTAAAAATTCCGATTGTTTCGCGCATGTTTCTAAGCCAAAGTAATCGTCCATCACAACCCTCTTTTCTTAACCCAACAGCAGCTAACGAACCAATAACACCGATTTTCAAGCCCTTATATCCTTCAAGAAAAATTCCTTCTTTTTTTGCTACTAAATGAGCTTCTTCAAGAGTAAGAACTTCAGTTTTAGCTCTATGTCCCCACTCAACAACTTTATCGCTAACACAATCATATTCAGCCACACAAAGACCAGAATCAGAACCTTCGGCACTTTCTTCTTTTAAATATAAAGCACATAAATCAATAATTAATTTAGTATCAACTAAAGAATTAATTAAAATACTTGCTGAACTATTGTGCGATGTGTATGGAATTCTTTTATCTACTAAAAGTTGGTGCCTTGTTATTGAAAGCAACTCAGCATAACCAAGGTCTTCAAGCGACAATCCTAATTGTCTTGCTCTAAATCCAGTGCCACGACTTTCAAGATTATCAGTATCGTCAATTGCAATTATTAACTTCATTTTATTGGATATGGTATTTTTTGCATATCGGCACAAATATAATACGTTTTATTTTACTGAACGAAAAATATTTTATTGCTTTTTAACTATTTCTAATAAATTTAACAAAAAAATAAAATTATATTTGTACAAAATTGATTTGTAGAAAACATAATAAATGTCAGATTCAATAGTAATTATACCAACCTACAACGAAAAAGAGAATATTGAAAAAATAATTCGAAAGGTTTTTTCATTGCCTAAATCATTTGATATACTTATTATTGATGATGGTTCGCCCGATGGAACTGCTTCAATTGTAAAAGAACTACAAAAGGAATTTCCAAAAAGTCTTTATCTTGTTGAAAGAAAAGGCAAATTAGGTTTAGGAACAGCGTATATTGCTGGGTTTAAATGGAGTTTAGAACGAAATTATAATTTTGTTTTTGAAATGGATGCTGATTTTTCGCATAACCCCGACGATTTAATAAATTTATATAATGCTTGTAATATCGAAAAACCATCATTAACAATTGGTTCTCGATACAAATCGGGCGTAAATGTTGTAAACTGGCCCATGGGAAGAGTAATAATGTCATATTACGCATCGGCTTATGTTCGTTTTATTACCGGTATGGATATTCGCGATACAACTGCCGGATTTGTATGCTACAACAGAAAAGTTTTAGAAGCAATTCCTTTTGATAAAGTTAGAATGAAAGGTTATGGTTTTCAAATTGAAATGAAATTTACTACCTATAAAATGGGATTTAATATAATTGAGGTTCCAATTATTTTTACCGACCGCAAACAAGGAACATCAAAAATGAGTGGGGGAATTTTTAGCGAAGCTGTTTGGGGAGTAATAAAAATGAAATGGAAAAGTTTTTTTAGAAATTTCAAGCTCGCCAATTAATTTTATCATGCACAATTATTACATTAAAGGTGCTACAATAGTTAACGAGAACAAAATATTTATTGGAAATGTTCTAATTGTTAACGGAAAAATAACAGAAGTTTCCGAACAAAATATTTTAAGTATCACAAAGGACAACTTTAATGTAATTAATGCTGAAGGACTTTACCTTTTTCCTGGTGTTATTGACGATCAAGTACATTTTCGCGAGCCAGGATTAACTCATAAAGCTGAAATTTATACTGAAGCTAAAGCTGCCGTTGCTGGTGGAATAACTTCGTTTATGGAAATGCCAAACACTAAACCACCGGCACTTACTCACGAACTTTTACAAGACAAATTTGATATTGCTTCGCAAAAATCTTTAGCAAATTATTCTTTTTATTTAGGTGCATCAAATGATAATTTAGACATATTGTTATCAGCTGATAAAAATGCTATTTGTGGTATTAAAGTTTTTATGGGTTCGTCAACTGGAAATATGTTAGTTGATAACGACAGTACACTTTCCGAGCTTTTTAAAAAATCGAAATTACTTATTGCGGTTCATTGCGAAGAAGAAAGTATTATAAGAGCAAACGCATCGTATTATTTAAAAGAATTTGGCGACAAAATTACTGCAAAATATCACCCATTAATTCGAACTGCTGAAGCTTGTTATACATCTTCAAAAAAAGCTGTTGAGTTGGCAAAAAAACATGATACAAGACTTCATGTTTTGCATTTATCTTCGTCAAAAGAAATGGAGTTATTTTCAAATAAACCAATAAAAGATAAGAGAATTACTTCTGAGGTTTGTGTACATCATCTTTGGTTTAGCGATGAGGATTACGAAAAATATGGCAACAAAATAAAATGGAATCCTGCTATTAAAACAAAAACTGATAGACATGTTTTACGTGAAGCTCTAAATAACAATATTCTAGATATTGTTGCAACTGACCATGCACCTCACACATTAGATGAAAAATCTGCTAATTATTTTCAAGCTCCTGCTGGAGGACCATTAGTTCAGCACTCATTAGTTGCAATGTTAGAAATGTACCATCAAAATGTGTTTTCGCTAGAAAAAATAATTGATAAAATGTGCCACTCACCTGCCGAAGTTTTTCAAATCAAAAACAGAGGGTATATTCGCAATGGTTATTGGGCCGATTTGGTTTTAGTTGATTTAAACAACCCTTGGAAAGTTGAAACAAATAACATTTTATACAAATGTAAATGGTCGCCTTTTGAAGGCGAAACATTTAAATCGAAAGTTATTACAACTTTTGTAAATGGTATACCTGTTTATAAAAATGGCATTTTTAATGAACAAACGAAAGGCAAAGCACTAGAATTTTCACGATAATTAAATCTCCAGTCATGCTGAGGCACTCGAAGCATGACTTTACAATACCCAGTCATGCTGAGGTTCTCGAAGCATGACCATAACTTTCATTGTCAGTCTTCGAAAATTTTAGACTTAATGTAGTATTTTTTGTTATAACAATTTGTAACGTAATATAAAAATAACGAAATTTTTTATATATTAACTACATTTAGAGAATGAAATAGTGTGCGAGAGCAGATGCTGAAACAAGTTCAGCATGACGAGAGTTGGGATTTGTTTAATAGCCGATTATTTTATTATACTAAATGCATTTCCAAGTCATGCTGAGGCTCTCGAAGCATGACGAAGGTTATATATACATACCAAATTTGCTTATTTCATAAAAATATTTTTTTCTCTGTCATACTTATAATCTCGAAGCATGAATTATTGGAATAATTATTTGTTTTCGAGTACTCCAATCTGTATATTACAGATTATTAGGTATTATTATGTTTACCATTATAACAATTATATATGTTGCAACATGTAATTATTTAACTTATATTTGCAATAAAAAATTGTGAAAATAGAAGATGAAATAAATGGGCGTTTTCGTAACAATTATCACAAAGGGTTAATTAATTTAAAATTTACTGTAAATCAGGTAAGTTATCAGTTTTTGCAATTTTTGAAAGAACACGAAATAACAGAGCAACAATACAATATTCTACGTGTATTACGTGGATTTAGAAACGAAGGACCAAAATCAATAAGTTTTTTAAAAGAACGAATGCTCGATAGAAATTCAGATGTAAGTAGAATTTTAGATAAATTATTTGCTAAAGAATTAATTAGTAGAAAAGAAGGCGCTATCGATCGCCGTCAGAAAGATGTTGAAATTACTGAAAAAGGCTTGAAACTTTTATCTGTTATGGATGAAATAGAAAATCGTGTAGATACTTTATTGAAAAATTTAACTGAAAATGAAGTAATTGAATTAAATAGGTTGCTTGATAAAATTAGAGATTAAAATAAATTATGTGGACAATTCTTTTACTAACTATTTCAAATATTTTTATGACTATTGCTTGGTATGGTCATTTAAAATTTAAAGATGTTTCGCTTTGGAAAGTTGTTTTAATTTCGTGGATAATTGCTTTTGCTGAATATTGTTTTCAAGTACCTGCAAACCGAATAGGATACGGACAGTTTAATGCTTTTCAATTAAAAACAATACAAGAAGTAATAAGTTTGGTTGTATTTTCGGCTTTTGCTATTATCTATTTAAATGAGAGTTTAAAGTGGAATTATATTGTAGGTTTTGTTTTTATTGCACTAGCAGTGTTTTTTATATTTAAAAAGTGGTAAATTTATTTTTTATATTCCATTTTAATATGTTTAATTTCAGCTTCTAAAAAATAATCGCCAACTTTTACAAATTTGTTTTTTAAATAAAAATTTACAGCCGTAATTTGTGCGTTTAAGTATATTGTTTTATTTAATTTTACTGTATCTTTTAATGCTTCGCATAAAATTAATTTTCCGATATTTTTATTTCTATACTCTGATAAAACTGCAAAACGCTCAAATTTTATTCCCGTTTCTGTATTTCTCCACCTTGCTGTGCCAATAGGAACATTGCTAAAATATGCTACATAATGTTTAGATTCGCTATCGTACCCATCATATTCTAAATTCTCGTCAATGCCTTGTTCTATAACAAAAACCTGTTTGCGAATAGCAAGAGCTTCATTAAATTTTATTTTATTGCTAAAATCAAACGACTCAACTTTTATCATATTTCAATTTGTTATAAATAAATCGGAAATTATTCCATCGGAAATAAACCAATATTTTTCAGGTATTATATAATATCCTTTTTTGTTAATTTTAATTTTACCGTTATCTAAATATTTTTTTACCGAACTTAAGAAATATTCTAAAATAGTTTTGCTAAAAGATGCTTTTATTTCATTAACATTTAATCCATTACTTGTTCTAAATTTAATTAAAATTAATTCATTATATTTTTGATTTTCAGTAAGAATTTCTTGTGAAAAATAATTTTTATTTGAGTTTATATTTTCAATATATTTATTTAAACTGCTAATATTACATTGCCTTGAATCGCCATCAAACGAATGTGCTGAAGGTCCAATTCCCACATATTTTTTATTTTGCCAATATGCACTATTGTGTTTCGACTCTAGGTTTTTTAATGAAAAATTAGAAATTTCATAGTGTTCAAAATCGTGTTTTTTTAAAAATTTGCAAACTAAATTATATTGTGCAAAACTTTCTTCGTCGGAAATTTGATTAATCTCTTTTTTTAAAAGTTGTGAGTGAATTTTTGTTCCCTTTTCGTAACTTAAATGGTAAGCCGAAATATGCTGAATATTAAGTTCAAGTGTTTTGTTTATTGTATCTTCCCAATCTTTAATTGACAAATTTGGAATGCCGTAAATTAAATCGACACTTATATTTTTATAACCGGCATTTTTAATTATTTCTATTGCTTTTAACGATTTTGTAACATCGTGCCTACGATTTATGAAATTAAGAATATTATCGTTAAACGATTGCAATCCAACACTAATTCTGTTAACTCCAATGTTGCTATACGATTTAATTTTAGTTGAATTTATATCATCTGGATTAACTTCAATAGTAATTTCGGGATTCGCAATAACATTATAGTTTTTATAAATAACCTTTATTAGTTTTTCGATATTACCTGGTGATATTAGCGACGGAGTTCCACCTCCAAAGTAAATTGTTTCAACGGTTTCGTCTATCAAATAATTTTTTCTTAATTCAACTTCTTTGAGTTCTGATTTAATAAGTTCAGGCACTTTGTTTTTATCGGTTGTAGAGTAAAAATCGCAATAACTACATCTTGATTTACAAAAAGGAATATGAAAATAAATACCTGCCATTTAATACAAAATTATACTTTTGTTTTTTAAAAGATTGAAAGATATGAATTTTTCGTTTATTAAAGCAATTATTTGGGCAATATTAATTTTTTTAGGAAGTTCTATTTCGGGAAATTCTCTTAATGAAATTAAATTTATTAATATACCCGGGTTAGACAAACTAATTCATTTTATTTGGTATTTTGTTTTAACATTATTTACTTTGGCTGGAACTTTTAAAAGCTTGGGCAAAATTAAATTTTTCTTATATTTGATAATTGTATCTACGTGCGTTAGTTATGGAGCATTAATGGAATATTTGCAGAAAACAGTTTTTATTGCACGTTCGATGGATATTTTCGATTTTATTGCAAATTCGAGCGGTGCATTATTTGGAGCAATTTTGTTTTCAAGTTTGTATAAAAGAAAAATTTGGAG
>JAVHRJ010000449.1:0-2307 GCA_036171595.1 Bacteroidales bacterium | reverse complement strand
ATTTCTGAACCTAGTACGTTCGTGAACAAATGTAATCCAAACTTCGGCATCTGCTGTAAGTTCAATGTTCCCATTATCAGTAGAGTTAAAATATTCAGGATGAGATTCCGGAAGCTTTATAAATTCCGGAAAAGTTGCATTTATATCTGCTAAAAAATCTACTTCAATTTTGTCATCAGGACTCGACAAGTAATTTGGTTTCCCGAGGTTGTCCCATTTGCCAAGTACATAGTAGTTGCTTACTTTTACTGGTTCAGGTAAATCGGCTGCTGTTTTTGAATTAGCACGTGACTTGTTAGATCCTGGAGAGGCAGCTCCTCCAATAACAATATTTAAATTTTTTGAATCAATTTTTACTTGTTTTAGTGAAGGTAAACCAATGTGATTTACTAAAACGCTCAAACTATCAACAGAGGTTTGAGGTGCAATTTCGCATTGTAGCAAACCATTATTCGAACTAATTCCTTTGAATGCCAAGAAATCGCTGCTGTTTTCTTTCAGTAAACCTTCAGCTGTTAATGGGTCTTGGGTATAAATTGCAACAGATACACCTGGTATAGGTTTGTTTTCTGAATTTAAGGTCGAAACTGAAACTTTTAGTTCTTTAGTTGTTTTAAAATCGAAATTATCAATCGTTAATTCATTGTTAGGGATATTTTCATCGACACAAGAATGTAAAAAAAGACTAAAAATAGATAACAAAACTAAACTTAATTTGGGGCAAGTTGTTTTCATAAATAATGCAGGTTAAAATTAAATGATTTAATAAAATTGTTTGTTTTAATTATTCTGTTGTATCCAACGAATGTGCCAATTATTTAAATACTTGTTTTTCATATAATTATATTTTTATGAGTTTTTAAATTATTACGTATTTTGGAAATATTTCTGAAATTTGGAAATGAATATATTTTTATTGTGATTCTTTACTTTGCTCAATAATAATTTTAATGACATAAAGATACAATTTAAAACAGAAATCCTAACAGGTTTTTACGTCTGTTAGGATTTTGATAATTTCAGTGATTTTATTTTTTATATAATTTAGAGGTGTCTCTGTATCCTGCTTTGTCGAGGTACCAATCGGTATTACTTATTCCTTTACTTTCGGCCCATTTGTTAAACAGTAAGAAGGCTTTTGTAATGTTTTGTTGCTCAGCTGGGTAAGCAAATTGAACAGGAATATTGATTGCCCAAGGTAAATTACCATCCGACATATAATATTTTTGAGCTGCTAAATTACTGTCATCATCACCTGTACCAAACTTAGATTTGTCAGCCAAATCTGTTGGTTCACTTGCTGCTAAATGAATTTCTTTTCCGCGAGTACCACCGGCTACTAGGAAGGGGTTATAAGGCGCAGTTCCAAAACCACTAAGTGCTATCGGGGTAATAAATTCAATTTTTATGTTCATTGTTTTCGGATCGCTATATGCTCCACCAACATAAGTATTTGTAATTGCGGTAGAAGCATTAAGTACTTTGTAAGGATCATCAAAAATTGGGACCACTGCTTTGGATTGTTTTTGTTCAGTTCCGTTTGAGTTTGTTGTAAATACACCATTTAATAAACTTTGTCCAGAAACGGCTTTCACATTGCTTGGAGTAGTGTTAAATTGAAGTGCAAACCCATTTTTCAATGAAGCTCCTACAGCTCTCACAGTCAATGCTGCATTTATTTCTACTACTTTATTTTCGCCATTTGTTATTTGATTAAAATTATAATCTACTACTAAGTCATTGAAATCGTAATCCCCTTTTGACGGCCATAAATCCTCAAAAGCCAATGTTCCAGTACTATTTTTAGATGGATAATAATTGTTAAATGCTTTTGTTTTGTCAGTAGGATATTCATCTAATGTATCGCCTACGCCATCGCCATCAGTATCTGTAGGAGTGTCTATAGGTTTTATGTCATCCGTTTTAATAGCAGTATATGGTGTAACAGTTGAATAAAAAACCACATCATTAAAATCGTCGTCTGTAGCCCCTTCGCGGAATAAATCTTCAAAACCAACTAATAAAAGTTGACGTTTGGTGTCCTTAAGAACTACATTATGTTTTCTTTTAGCAACATTTTTTTCAGGATTAAAACGCAGATCTGAATAGTAGGTATTAAGACCCCAACCAATTGAATTTGTAGAACCGGTAAAGCCATTGGTAATTAAAAACCAGGCGACAGTAGTTCCTGCTGGAAAAATTTTGGTGTATTTATTTGTTACAGGATCTAAATATAGCAATTGCACTTTGTTACCAGATTTTATTGTACCATACGAAGCATTTGGCAAAATAATAGTTTGATCTTTA
>JAVHRJ010000448.1:0-2313 GCA_036171595.1 Bacteroidales bacterium | reverse complement strand
ATAAAGTTGATTTCCCAACATTTGGGCGACCTACAATTGCTATTATTCCTGACATGTTAATTTATATATCCAAATTTTTTCAATAATAAAGTATTGTCTCTCCAGTTTTTTTGAACTTTAACAAATAATTGTAAAAATACTTGTTTGCCAAGAAATGCTTCAATGTCTTTTCTAGCATCAGTTCCAAGTCGTTTAATTGCCTTACCACCTTCACCAATTAAAATAATTTTTTGAGAGCTTCTTATAACATAAATTAATGCCGAAATACGAAATATGTTTTCTTCTTCTTTAAATTCATCTATGTCAATTTCAACGCAATATGGTATTTCTTTGTGGTATTGCATTAAAACTTTTTCGCGAATAATTTCGCTTATAAAAAAACGTTGACTACGGTCAGTTAAAGTATCTTTGTCGTAGTATGGTGGACTTTCAGGTAAGAGTTCAACAATTAATGAAGTTAAAGAAGTTACGTTAAAGTTTTTTAAAGCGCTAATTGCAAGTTGTTTAGCATTTGGAAAAATTGTTGCCCATTTTTTAATATTTGATTCAACAATTTCTTGGTTTGATACGTCAATTTTATTTAAAACTAATATCATTGGTATTTTTGTAGTCAGCAAATCCGAAGATAAGTTTTTAATATCTGGTTCTTCAGAGGCATCTGCTAAAAAAATTAAAATATCGGCATCTTTGTAAGCTTCTTCAACAAAAGCCATCATGCATTCCTGCATTTTATAGCTTGGCTCAATGATACCAGGAGTATCAGAAAAAACTATTTGATAATTTTCGCCATTTAAAATACTAATAATTCTATGTCTTGTTGTTTGAACTTTTGGGGTTACAATGCTAAGCTTTTCGCCAATTAATGCGTTCATTAAAGTCGATTTTCCTGCGTTAGGTTTACCAATAATATTTACAAAGCCAGCTTTATGCATTTTTAATTTTTTGCAAAGATAGAGTTAAATTGTTAAAATAAATTTATAAGAAATAATTATGATATTAAAAAAAAGTTTATTTTTGTAAAATAAACACTAAAAAAATATTTATGAAAAAATTATCAATTTTATTAATGTTTGTTGCAGTTGCAGCATTCGTTTTTGTTGGATGTAAAAAATACGATGATGGTCCAGCTTTTAGTTTAGCTTCAAAAAAGGGTAGGGTTGTAAATGTTTGGAAAATTGAAAAAATGATTTATGAAGGTAACGATGTGCCTTTATCAGGTTCTGGTATGGAAAATTACACCATGGAATTTACAAAAGACAATAAAGTAATTTACACTGATAACGGTATTGCTGACCCAGATCAAGATACTTGGGAATTTGGAGATAAAAAAGAAACAATTATTACAAAACCTGTTAGTGGATCCGGAGCTGATACTATTCAAATTACTCGACTAAAAAGTAAAGAGTTTTGGATGAAATCGATGGATGGTAAATCAGAATATCATTTAGCAGCAAAATAAAATTAATAGGATTAATAAAATTTAGAGGGACTATCTTAAAAGGTAGCCCCTTTTTTTGTTTAACTGATTTCTGAAAATTCTTTAAATTTTACTAAAGTGTAAATTTAAATAATATGACTATTGTTGAAAAATGCTTAAATTCATTTATTTATGAAAGAGCACTATAATATTTAAAGTTAGTTTTTTTATTTGATTAAAATTACTTATTTTTACCGCCAACATCAAAAATCTGTTTAGCAATATGAATTTTATTAAATCTGTAATTTTAATTTTTTTACTTTTTAGTACTTCATTTGCTTTTAGTCAAGCAAAAGATTATCAAAAAGGTGAAGAAGCTTTTCAATTTGAAGAATATTGGACAGCAATAGAGCATTTTAAAGTTGCTTATTCAAAGTACAGTGATCCTGTAAAAAAAGCAGAACTTATTTTTAAAATAGGACTTTGTTATCGTTCTTTGCACGAATCTAAAGAAGCTGAATTGTGGTTCAAAAAAGCCATAAAAGTTAAATATCCAGATCCATTGGCTGTTCTTTATTATGCCGATGCATTAAAAATGAATGCCTCTTTTGAAGATGCAATCGTAGAATATAATAATTTTGGAAAACTCGTTCCAGGTGATAAACGTGCTGAAATTGGCGTTAAATCATGTGAACTTGCTGCTAAATGGGTTGCAAAACCTACTCGTTATGTAGTTGAAAATATGGCTTTTTTTAATTCGAAAGATCAAGATTTTAGTCCAGTATATGCTAAAAAAGATTATAAAGTCCTTTATTTTACTTCAAATAGAGCTGGTTCAGCAGGCGATCAAATACACGCTGTTACTGGTGCTGGATTTTTCGATTTATGGGAAACAA
>JAVHRJ010000447.1:0-11828 GCA_036171595.1 Bacteroidales bacterium | reverse complement strand
TGGTCGCCAGTAGGAGAAAATGGGGAAACAATTTTTAATTCCATAAATGATTAAATAACAAATTACAAAACACAAATTACAAAACACAAATTACAAAAATCAAATAAATAACAAATCACAAAACTTAAACTACAAACAAAAAACAATTAAAGAAAAAAAACAGATAAAAATCTATTGAACAATAAACAATTAACTTAAAATAAAAATCACAAATTTGAACCTTTAAACAAAAACAACAAATATCGAATAATGAACGTCGAACAAAAAACCAGAAACAATAAACAGTTTTTTTCAAAAGAATGCTAAATCATCAATTATGTTTTCGCCAGCCTTTTCGTTTAATCTTTTAACTAGTTCAGTTCTTATCATAAACAATTCCTGACGAATAATTGAGGATTGAATTTTTACATATAATTTTCGATTAAAAATTTTAATTTCTTTTGTGCGATTAGCAATTCTTTCCCCTACAACTTCTGGCCAACTATTAATAATTTTAACTTCGCCGAGTTTACCTTGAAGTTTAAAAGCTTCGACATATTCTTTTAATACTTCGCTAATTGATCGTGTATTTGAGCGTCTCATACTATTTCGCCTTTCTCAATATTAAATATTGAATAATCTGATTTTACTGGTTCTAAAACTCTTTCAATTCTTAATTTATCTGTATCGGAAATAAATATTTGTCCAAAATGGTGTTCACCAACTAATTGCATTAATTGTGCAACTCTAAAATTATCTAATTTATCAAAAATATCATCGAGTAAAAGAATTGGAGTAATCTTATTTTTTTGTTTAATAAAATCGAATTGAGCAAGCTTCAAGGATAATAAAAAACTTTTTTGTTGACCTTGCGAACCATTAGTTTTAATTGGGAAATCATCAATTTTAAAAATTAAATCATCTTTATGAATTCCACAAGTTGTATAAAGTGCAATAGTATCACGATTTATAGAATTTTTCAATAATTTTTTTAATTCATCATTTTCTAATTGCGATTGATAAATAATCTCAACATTTTCAGAATTATCAGATATTCTATTATAAAAGTCATTAAAAACGGGATTCAATTTTTCGATAAAATCTTTTCTAACTTTATAAATTGGTTGCCCATATAAAGCCAACTTCTCATCATAAACATCAAGAGTATCGTAATCAATTTGATTTTTTTGTGAGAAATCTTTTAATAAAGCATTGCGTTGTTTCAATAATTTATTATAATTCAACACGTTATTAAGATAATCTTTATCATATTGCGAAATCACGTTATTTAAAAATTTACGTCTTTCTTCGCTCCCATCTGAAATTAAATTTGTATCATAAGGCGACACAATAACCAAGGGTATTAACCCAATATGATCTGCTAACCTTGAATATTCTTTTTTATTTCGTTTAAATTGCTTTTTATCATTTTGTTTAACTCCACAAAAAACATTTTCTTCTGCTTCGGCTAAATTATATAATCCATTAATAACAAATAAATTGCTATTTCGTTTTATGTTATCTTGATCAGATGAGTTAAAATAACTTTTACAAAACGATAAATAATAAATAGCATCTAATAAGTTAGTTTTACCCGCGCCATTACTGCCAGCAAAGCAATTTATTTTATTTGAAAAATTAAGTGAAACCTCAGTAAAGTTTTTAAAATTTAATAAATTAATATGTTTTAAAAAAAGTTTCATAAAATGGCTGTAAATTTAGAAAAAATATAGAAATTTATGGTAACTCAAAACTTTTCATTTTTTTATTTATACAAAATTTTTTAAAAGTAGAAAATTTTATGTAGGTTTGCGGTTTCAAAAAAACATATAAAAAATAATATGGCAAAAGATAAGGATATTGTTGAAAAAGAGATAAACCAAGTAGAAAACTCTCTTACTAAAACCGAAATGTTCATTGAAGATAACCGTAAAGTTTTAATGTACATTTTAATCGCAATTATTGTTGTAGTAGGTGGTTATTTAGGTTATAAAAAGTTTTATATTGCACCTATGGAAATAGAAGCACATCAAGAAATGTTTATGGCTGAACAATATTTTGCAAAAGATTCTTTTAATCTTGCACTTAAGGGCGATGCACAATATCCAGGCTTTTTAACAATTATTGACCAATATGGCTCTACCAAAGCAGGTAATTTATCGAACTATTATGTTGGTGTATGCTATTTAAATTTAGGTCAATACGATAATGCAATAAAATATTTAAGCGATTTTAGTTCCGACGACAAATTATTATACCCCGTATCGCAAGGTGCAATGGGTGATGCATGTATGGAACTTGGAAAAACTGAAGAAGCCTTATCGTATTACAAAAAGGCAGCCGACGACAAACCAAACGAGTTTACTTCGCCCGTATATATGATGAAAGCTGGCTTTGCTCTCGAAAAATTAAATAAATGGGAAGAAGCTTTAGCAATTTACGAAAGAATTGATAAAGAATATAACAAAACAAATGAGGGTAGAAAAATTGAAAAATATATTACCCGAGCAAAAATTAAATTAAACAAACTTTAATAAATAATAAATCCCGATTTTTTCGGGATTTTTTTTAAATAAATATTATGTCAATAAATTTAAAAAGCGAATCGGATATAAATAGCAACAGCTTTCCTAATGCTCAAAACATGAAATTCGGAATAGTAGTTGCCGAATGGAACAGTAAAATAACAGACGCATTGTTAGACGGAGCAATAGAAACTTTAAAAAAGAATAACGCATTAGAAGAAAATATTACTGTAAAATATGTACCAGGTTGTATTGAAATTACAACAGGAGCAAAATTATTTGCCGAACTTTCTGATGTTGATGCTGTAATTTGCATTGGATGTGTTATTCAAGGCGAAACTAAACACTTTGATTATGTTTGTTTAAGCGTTACAAAGGGAGTTACCGAACTAAACATTAAATATAATATCCCATTTATTTTTTGTGTATTAACAACCACAAATTATCAGCAAGCTATTGAAAGAGCTGGCGGAAAACTTGGAAATAAAGGTACTGAATGTGCTTTAACAGCAATTAAAATGGTTGAATACAAAAGAAGTTTTTCGAAATAATTTCGTAAATTAATATAAACAAAAAACCTTGTTATCAATGATAACAAGGTTTTTTGTTTTTTAAGAGCGGTGCGGACGGGACTCGAACCCGCGACCCTCGGCGTGACAGGCCGATATTCTAACCAACTGAACTACCACACCAAATTAATTAGGAGTGCAAAAATAGTATAAATTATTATTTTTTCAAAATGATATTTAAATTATTTTGAAAAAAAAGAAAAATGCACACTACCATATTGCCTAACGTCTTTAAAATTAGGATTCTCAGAGAAATTATAATTTTTAGAATGTTCTAATATTAATATCCCATCTTGAACTAATAAA
This sequence comes from Bacteroidales bacterium, assembly GCA_036171595.1. Taxonomy (GTDB): domain Bacteria; phylum Bacteroidota; class Bacteroidia; order Bacteroidales; family GWA2-32-17; genus GWA2-32-17. The sequence goes on along the minus strand of JAVHRJ010000447.1, from coordinate 8,449 downwards.
TTATTATTAAAAACAATTTCTGGGATTTGCTCTATTCCTTCGACATCGTATGGCGGATCACAAAAAATTACATCAAAATTTATTTTTGTTTTTTTTAAATAATAAAATGCATTTGCTTGAACTACTTTTATATTCATATTAAGCTTTTTAGCCTCACTACGAATAAAAGAAACATGTTTAAAATTTATTTCAACCGATGTAACAGATTTTGCACCACGCGATGCAAACTCGTAACTTATGCTACCTGTTCCACTAAAAACATCGAGTACCGAAATATTTTCAAAATCAATTTTATTATTTAAAATATTAAATAGACTTTCTTTGGCAAAGTCAGTTGTAGGTCTCGCTTTTAAATCTTTTGGCGGGATTATTTGCCGACCTTTATTAATACCGCTTACTATCCTCATAAGGAATTACAAATAAATTTGAGAAATAATATTGGGGAACTTCGTTAAACCTGTAACTATAAACATGTTGCGTACTAGTTTTAGAATATTGTATTTTCTTAAAAAATTCTTCAACTTTAATAATTCTACTATCATTCTTTTTAATGATTCCTGAAATCACAATTGGACATTTTTCTTTATCAAACTTAAATAAATCAAACAAATAAACTAAATAGTAACATAAATCATTTTCGGTTTGATATTGAAAAACATTAAAAAGCTCTAATTTATTATCTTTTATAACTGCAACTTCAACATATTGCGACAAAATATTTATTAAAACTCCACTAAATATTTCTTTTTGCAAACAAATAATTTGTGCTTCTTTTAATAATGATGATGCATGATGATAAAGCGTTTTGTAATTTAAAGTTGATAGTAAATTATTCGTTTCTAAATTAAGACTAAAAGCTAACGTAGATTCGAAAGATGTATCGCAAGAAAAAATATTATTAGTATTTTCTTCGCCCGAATTAAATTTTAAATATTCATTACATCTTTCTAAATTAAAAAAAGTATTGGGAATTATTGTAACATTTTTTGAAAAAACAAATATTCTAAAATCTTCAAAATTAGATTTTAAAATTTCGCTTTCAGAAAATATTGACATTATTGTATCGTTAAAATTTTCTGAATTGTCTAATTGATAATGATTTAATAAAACGTGTTTTTTTCGAATAGAATCTAATATTGTAAACGAAATACTATCGGGTAAAATTTGAAGCGTAGTTTTATAATGCTCGTAATTAAGTATATTAAATGTTTCGTCGATGAGCGAAATTTGTTGCATAAATTATTTCACTCAAAAAAAATTATTCCCAATTTCCAGTAGTAGTAGCCTCAGTTAAGCTACCAACTTTTAAAACATCAGTTGGGTCGAAAGGTTTTGTGTCAACAACTTCAAAAACTTTAACTTTAATTTTAGAGCCTGTCATTATTTCTCCAACTTGCATTTGAAACATTGCTTGTTTTGTAAATGGAATATATTTAATTGAGTCTGCTATAAAAGTCTTTGGGAAAATTGTATCTCGAACGGCAACATTAATAGTATCACGACGAATTAAATTAGCTTTAAGAGCTTGTTCCTCAGTCATTGTATCTGGCACATTACCAATAGCCATTACAATTGGCAAAGAATCTAATTTGATAAAACTTATTAGTGAATCGAAACTAGAAGTATAACGACTAAATTTTTCAAAATAGGCTAATTGTGCAGTTCTTATATCCTTTAGTCTATCAATAACTTTTGCATACCTTTTATCTTTCTCTTCTTTAAAGCGGATAGGTTTTGCAATGCTTTCATAAATAAAATATGCAATAACAACTATTGCAACAATTAATGATATCTGAATAATTTTTTTTGTCATAAAATTAGAATTTAACTTTCACCGCAAAGTTAATTTTTTTTGAAAAATATTCTACTTTCGTAAATATTTATTTATGCTTTCTAAACACATTTATAACATTATTACTCGTAACATAGGTTACGAGCCAACTTCAGACCAATCTGAAGCAGTTATTTTATTATCAAATTTTATTTTACCAAACTCTGAAAATCAAATTTTAATAATTGATGGGCATGCAGGAACAGGAAAAACAACATTAATTAAAGCTTTAGTTTTTTCTTTTGATGAAATGAAAATTTCATACGAATTAATGGCCCCAACAGGAAGGGCTGCAAAAGTAATTTCGGGATATTGCAAGAAACAAGCTTTTACTAATCATAAAAAAATTTATCGTCAAAAAGATAAATCTATTGGTTTTGGAAATTTTGTACTAAATTATAATTCCAAACAAAATACTGTTTTTATTGTTGATGAGGCATCAATGATTTCAAATCAAAATTACGAAAATTCAACTTTTGGTTCAGGAAATTTATTAAACGATTTAATTCAATTTGTTTTTAGTAAACCAAACTGCAAGCTTATATTGGTTGGTGATACTGCTCAATTACCTCCAATTGGAACAACTACCAGTCCAGCTTTAAATATAAAAGAAGTTGAAAGTTATGCATTTAAAACTATTAAAGCATCATTAAAACAGGTAGTTAGACAAGAAGAAAATTCTGGAGTGCTAATAAACGCTGTAAATATTCGAAAAAATATTGAAAACGAAAATAAAAACATTCTATTAAATTTATCAGAAAATGAAGATGTTGAAAGAATTTCTGGAATCGATTTTATTGAGAAATTAAACGATTCGTACGAAAAAAGCGACATTTCAAACAGCATTGTTATTTGTAGATCGAATAAACAAGCCAATAGGTATAACCAAGGTATAAGAAATAGAATTTTATATCGCGAAGAAGAAATTTCGCAAGGCGATTTATTAATGGTTGTAAAAAACAGCTATAATTGGCTTACCGACGATGCGCCAACAAATTTTATTGCAAACGGCGATATAATTAAAATATGTAGAATTCATAAATTTGAAGAAATGCACGGATTTAGATTTTGCGAAGCCACAATAAAATTATTAGATTTTTCTGACTTTGAAATAAGGGTTAATTTAATGTTAGATTCGATAAATGCCGAAGGTCCGTCAATTTCTAAAGAACAATCAACCAGCTTATACAATAATGTTTTAAGCGATTATGCCGATGAATCATCATCTGCAAAACGTTATGAAAAATTAAAAAAAGACAAATATTTTAATGCACTACAAATTAAATTTGCTTATGCAATAACATGCCATAAAGCTCAAGGTGGACAATGGGATAATGTATACTTAGATTCAGGGTTTTACCCTTCGATGCAAATTGATACAGAGTATTTAAGATGGCTTTATACAGCATTTACCAGAACAACAAAAAATATTTATCTTGTAAATTTTCCAGATAATTTTTTCAATAAAATTTCAAATCAATAAAAAGAAATGCCACAAATTTCGCAGATAACACAAATTAATCCCTCATTTGTGTGATAATTAATAAATAAACCTAACTAGTTTTAGAAATCTGTTATGTCTTAACAAGGTATAATCATTAGAAGCTTTGAAAAGTTCATAAAGTAAATTACCTTTGATAGTTTAAAATTGCATAATCTGTGGCAAAGAAAATTATTAATACATAAAAATATTATGCGTATTGTTTTCATGGGCACTCCCGAATTTGCAGTAGAATCTTTAAAAGAATTAATTAATTCGAAAAACAAAATTTGTGCAGTAGTAACATCGCCCGATAAACCTGCTGGAAGAGGGTTACAGCTTAAAGAAAGTGATGTAAAAAAATTCGCAAAAACTATTAATGTGCCAATATTACAACCAACTAACTTAAAGGACATTAATTTTATTAATGAACTAAAAAGCTATAATGCAGATATATTTGTTGTTGTTGCATTTAGAATGTTACCTGAAATAGTTTGGCAAATACCACCAAAAGGAACAATAAATTTACATGCTTCGTTATTGCCAAATTACAGAGGTGCAGCACCAATAAATTGGGCAATAATTAATGGCGAAAAATTAACTGGTGTAACAACCTTTTTTATAGAAAAAGAAATTGATGTTGGGAAAATAATAGATTTCGAAGAAGTTAAAATTACAGAAAAAGATGATGCTGGAATTCTTCACGATAAATTAATGATTGCGGGTGCTAAATTACTTACAAAAACAATTAACAATATTCAAGAAAATAATTTTGACCCAATAAATCAACAACAATTTATAATACCAAATAAATTATTAAAAACTGCTCCAAAATTAAACAGAGAAACAAATAAAATAAATTGGAGCTTAAATTGTAAAAATATATTTAATAAAATTCGTGGATTAAGCCCCTATCCTACTGCATGGACTATTTTTGAAAACAAACTAACAAATGAAAATATTACTGTAAAAATATTTTCTTCCGAAATAATTGAAGGTAAACATAATGCAAAAGCTGGAACAATAATTTCTGACAATAAAAACTATTTATATATTTCTGGAATAGATGGTATTATTAGTATTTTTGATATTCAACCAGAAGGAAGAAAAAAGATGGGTATTAAAAATTTTTTAGCTGGTTTTAGAGATATAGAAAATTGGATAGCATTAAGTTAAAAAATATAATATTTATTGCAATTTGTTATAACTTACTTTATTTTAATATCAACTTCGGCGGTTAATTCAGAGTTACTATTTTTATCCCAAATTTTTGTATTCCATAAATATTTTTTACCTTTTATCATTGGTTCGCCAGTTTCAAGAAAAATACCTATTCTTTCTTCAACAAGTTTTGGTTCAAAACCAATAGTGTCGTAATCAATAAAAATATCATCGTTTCTAAATAGTACTGTACCTAAAGTATCACTAACAAACATAGATGCACCAACAAATATTTTTCCATCTTTTAACTTAAAACCTTTTACACCAATAAACTGCATTTCTACTACTGAGTCTAATGTTACAAAATTGTCATTTAACGTATCTTTCCATTGAATTAATAATACTTTATTAAATTTTAAACCTTTTTCAGAATGATTAATAATTAATTCTTTATTTGTTTTATTGCAACTTATTATAACAAATACAAAAAGAATATATTTGAAAAAATTATTTTTAAACATTAATATTATTTTTTATCAAAGGTAATAATTATATGTAATATGTTATTCTAAATATCGAAAACTTATAATTATTTTTGTAAAAATACTTTCTCATAAAAATTCAATTTCATTTGTAATTATGTCTAATTCAAAAATCGAAGTTTTATTCGAAGACAATCATCTTTTAGCAATAAATAAAAAATCGGGTGAGCTAGTTCAACCCGATAAAAGCGATGGAATATCACTAGAAGAAACAGTTAAACAATACATTAAAGAAAAATACAATAAGCTAGGCAATGTTTATTTGGGTATAACTCACCGAATTGATAGGCCTGTTAGCGGATTAGTGTTAATGGCAAAATCGACAAAAGCACTCTCGCGGCTAAATTTAATGCAACAAGAACGAAAAATTGAAAAAAAATATTGGGCAATTACCTCAAAAAAGCCCGAACTTGATGAAGGCACATTAATTCATTTTATTCGAAGGAATGAACAAAAAAATTTTTCTTCAGCCTTTATAAAAGAAGTTCCTGGAAGTAAAAAAGCCGAATTAAAATATAAAGTTATTGCTAAATCGGACAGATATTTTTTACTGGAAATTAATTTAATTACTGGACGTCATCATCAAATAAGATCTCAATTGTCGGCAATAGGTTGCCCAATAAAAGGCGATTTAAAATATGGATATAACCGTTCAAATCCCGATGGCAGCATTTCACTTCATTCTCACGAAATTTCTTTAATACACCCTGTTACAAAACAACAAATAAAAATTGTTGCACCAGTGCCAAACGAAAAACTTTGGCTGTATTTTCAAAACATTATTAAATAAAAATATCCCGCAAGTTACGGGATATTTCGTGATCCAGCTGGGATTCGGACCCAGGACCCCATCCTTAAAAGGGATGTGCTCTACCTACTGAGCTACTGAATCGTTTTCTCTAAAAAACGAGAGTGCAAAGCTATAATCATTTTATAAATTACACAATTTCTTGAGCATAAAAAATTAAAAAAAAATAAAATATTTTCTAACTTACAGAATTTCAAAGGGTATTATTCTCATTTTTTTAATTTATTTTTATATAAATAAATAAATCACATCTAACACTTTTTTAATGAAATTATATATATCGCTATAAATAAACACATTATATTTTAATTACAATATTTGAATATATTATATGAAATTTTGTTGTTTGAATTTCTAAAATTACATTTGCACAAATAATATAATAATGAATAACAGCGTTGTAATTATTACTGGAGCATCATCGGGTATTGGAAAAGCATTAGCATTAGAATTTGCTAAACAAGATTGTAAAATTATAATTGCTGCAAGAAATGCCGAAAATCTTAAAATTGTAGAAGAAGAATTACTAAAAATCAATAAAAATGTTTTTTCAGTTGTTGCTGATGTGTCTATCGAAAACGATTGCAAACTAATTATAAATAAAGCTATTGAAAAATTTAATAAAATTGATATACTTATTAACAATGCAGGCATATCAATGCGAGCAATTTTTGAAGAACTAGATTTATCGGTAATAAAAAAATTAATGGATACAAATTTTTGGGGAACAGTTTATTGCACTAAATTTGCTTTGCCTTGGTTATTAAAATCGAAAGGTAGTGTTGTTGCAATTTCTTCAATTGCTGGGTTTGCTCCCTTACCCGGCAGAACAGGTTATTCTGCATCAAAATATGCAATTCATGGTTTTCTAAGTACTTTACGCGTCGAAAATCTAAAAAAAGGCTTACATGTTTTAATTGTGGCTCCTGGATTTACTGCTTCTAATATTCGAAAAACTGCATTAATAGCCAATGGTAGTCAACAAGGTGAAACACCAAAAGCTGAAGAAAAACTTATGTCGGCCGAAAAAGTTGCTACTTACATTTATAATGGAATAAAAAAGAGAAAAAGAACAGTAATATTGACTTCTCAAGGAAAATTAGTTGTATTACTATATAAGTTTTTCCCTTCTTTTATGGATAAAATTATTTTTAAAAATATGTCTAAAGAACCCGATTCCCCTTTTAAATAAAATAATGATTTCACATACATCAGAAATAAGAGTTAGATACGGCGAAACCGACAAAATGGGTGTAGTTTATTATGGAACTTACCCCCTATACTATGAAGTTGCAAGAACAGAATTAATGCGAAATTATGGAATTGCATATAAATATTTAGAAGAAAATGGAATTCAACTTCCTGTTATTCATCTAGATTGCAATTATTTTAAACCTGCATTTTATGACGATATAATTAAAATTATTACTACTATTAAAGAAATTAAAGGCAGTAAAATAGTTTTTGAATACGAACTTTATAATTCAACTAATGTTCTTATTAATAAAGCTAGTACAACATTAATTTTTGTAAATTCTGCTACAGGAAAACCTTGTCGTCCCCCAATAATTATTTACGAAAAGTTTAAAAATCAATTATAATTTATTATAATTCATACATTTACAAAAGGCATGTTTTTTGAATGATTTAAATTTTTGAAATTTATTTTTTATTGTATATTTATCTTTTTAATAATTATTTATTACCTTTTTTCAATATGTTTATTACTAAATATTTAACTACTTACTTAAGAATTATTTTATTATATTCCATAGTTACTTTGTTTTCATTATCTATTTTTGCTCAAGGTACAAAAGGCTATTTAGAAGTTGCTGGAAAGGCAAAAGCAGGAAAAAAAACGGTAACCGCTTCTGACGTAACTGTTTATTTAAATGGCAGTAAAATTCAAAACGTAAAAACTTCTGCCGATGGAAAATTTAATTTTAAGTTTGATATTGATAAAGAATATATTGTTGAAGTTGCCGGACAAGGTTTAGTTACTAAAAAAGTGCTTTTTGATACTAAAGCACCCGAAAAAGATTTAATTTACAAATATTCTTTTACAGTTGAATTATTTGAGTCCTATCCAGGTGTCGACGTATCATCTCTTAGCAAACCTGTTACAAAAATCAACTATAACGAAGAAGCTGATGCATTTGACTTTGACATTGCATATACCGACCAAATGCGTAAAGAAATTGATAAAATAACAAATCAAATTGATGCAATAAAAAAACAAACATATCAACAATTAGTAAATAAAGCAGACGAGCTTTTTAAAACTGAAAAATATGAAGAGGCTATAGTTTATTACGAAAAAGCCATAGATGCTGATCCTTATAGCGACTACCCCGACAAACAAATTATGATATGTGAAAATAAAATGGCAAATAAAGAGTCAAACGATTCACAATACACAAAACTATTAGCAGAAGCTGATAAAAATTTTAGTTCTAATAATTTATTGCCCGCTAAAGATAACTATACAAAAGCATCTGCAATTAAACCATCTGAACAATATCCGAAAACTAAAATTGCTGAAATTAATAAAATTATTGCCGATAAAGTTGCTAAAGATAAAGCTGATGCTGAAGCGAAAGCTAAATTAGAAGCCGAAGCTAAAGCAA
>JAVHRJ010000446.1:0-2321 GCA_036171595.1 Bacteroidales bacterium | reverse complement strand
TTATTGGTGGGCCGAAATTGAAAAAAACATTGTTATAACAGTTGCCGATTGCACCGGACATGGCGTTCCTGGTGCTTTCATGAGTATGTTAGGAACATCGCTGTTAAGAGAAATTGTAGTAAAAGAATACATTACTCAACCTGCAATAATTTTAAAACGCTTACGCAAAGAAATTATAAAAGTATTAAAACAAAAAGGTATTTCGGGCGAACAAAAAGATGGAATGGACATGTCACTCATAACAATTAACACCGAAACTAACGAATGCCAGTGGGCAGGGGCAAATAATCCTCTTTATATAGTTAGAAAGTCCATAAAGTCAGAAAGTGAAAAGTTAAAAGTTGAAAGTGAAAAAGATACTCAGTACAACCATAATGCTAACTTTGCAAACTTTATTAACTTTGAACTTGACGAACTTAAGGGCGACAAAATGCCAATTGCTATACACGAACGTATGGATTTATTTACAAATCATGAATTTAAAATTTCTAAAGGCGATTGTGTTTATCTTTTTAGTGATGGCTTTGCCGACCAGTTTGGTGGACCAAATAGTAAAAAATTTATGTACAAACAATTTAAAGAATTACTTTTATCAAATTGTCAAATACCAATGCAAGAACAAAAAGGGATTATTGAAAAATCTTTAAATGAATGGATTGGGAATGGAGAACAAATAGATGATATAACTGTTTTAGGAATTAGTATATAATTTAATCTTTGGTTAATGAAAAAACTTCTTCTCCTTTTGGCTTTTAACCTTCAACTTTTAACTTTAGTTTGTTTTGCACAACAAAATAAAATAGATTCACTTTTAACTATACTTAAAACTACAAAAGAAGATACAGTAAAAGTTGAAATCCTTAATCAGCTTTTTTTTATTTATGAATTTGAAGACGAAACTAAATCTAGAGAGTTATTAAATAAGGCTCTTGAACTTGCAAAAAAGAAAAATTACAAAAAAGGACTTGCTACAACATATACACATATCGGTTTTCTTAAAGAAGATAAAGGCAATTATGAAGAAGCATTAAAAAATTATTTCTTTTCATTAAAAATAAGAAAAGCAATAAATGATAAAGTTGGTATGGCGGAGTTGTTTTGTTGTATTGGAAATGTTTATGATATACAAGGTAAATACAAAGAAGCTTTAGAAAATTATTATTTGTCTTTAAAAATCTTTGAAGAAGTAGGAGATAAACATGGGGTTGCATCTAATTACAATAATATTGGTATTGTGTTTTCTGATCAAGGAAATTATTCGCAAGCTCTTAAAATGCATTTTTCCGCTTTAAAAATAGGAGAAGAGATAGAAAATAAAGAAGATCAAGCTGCTTCATACTGTTGTATAGGTAATGTGTATAGAAGTCAAATAAATTATAAAGAAGCTATTAAAAATTATTCTTTCTGTTTGAAAATTGAGCAAGAAATTGGTGATAAGTCAAAGGCTGCTATTGCATATAATAACATTGGTCTTATATATAAAGATCAAGGCGATTTTGAAAAAGCCCTAAATAACTTTTACATTGCATTAGAAATAAAAGAAAAAATAGGAGATAAGAATGGTATTGCTTCAGCAAAATATAATATCGGTGTAGTTTATTATGATCAAGTAATTGAAACTGATAATAATTCATTTAAGGATAGTTTACTTGAAAAAGCATTAAGCAAATATTTCGATGCATTGAAAATAAAAGAAGAAATTGGAGATATAGCACATGTTGCAAATATATTAAATAGTATTGGGAATATTTTAATAATTAAAAAGGAATATATAAAAGCAGAAGAGTATCTTAAAAAGGCAAAGAATCTTGCACAATCAATAGGTCATAAAGAATACTTACGAAATATTTTTCTTAATTTATCAAATTACTATAGCGCTATTGGTAATTATAGAAATGCTTTTGAATACCATAAACAATATATTCAATATCGCGACAGTATTGATAATGATGATTCGAGGAAGAAAACTATTCAGCTTCAAATGACTTATGAGTTTGAGAAAAAAGAAGCTGTAGCAACTGCCGAACACAAAAAAGAATTAGAAAATCAGAAAGCATTAGCTGAAGAAAAAAGTCGAAAACAGAAAGCAGTTATTTTGTTTGTTGTTTTTGGTTTATTGTTGGTGTTAGTATTTGCTGGTTTTATTTTACGTTCATTAAGAATTACACGAAAACAAAAATTAACAATAGAAAAACAAAAACAAATTGTAGATGATAAAAATTTACAACTAAATCAACAAAATGAAGAAATCTCTACTCAGAGAGATGAAATAGAAGCCCAGCGTGACGAAATAACTGCCCAGCGTGATTTAGTAACAGAAC
>JAVHRJ010000445.1:0-2322 GCA_036171595.1 Bacteroidales bacterium | reverse complement strand
TTCAAATGATAGCTCATTAATGTAACCAATTTTACCATTATACTCTATTTTATAATATCCATTATTGCCAACTATATTTGCGTTAACAAAGTGTATAATCTTAACTTGTGCACCAATAGGAATAAGTTGGATTACCTCTGAGTTTGGACTATCACTCCATAGCATTTTTCCCTCACTTTTTACGGTTTTTGTTTGGGCATTATCAATTGAATTTTTTGATGGTAAACTGGGTTCAATGTTTGAAGTAATATTATTTGGAGCTATTTTGAGGTCTACACCATAAAAATTAAAGCCAACATTTATTTCATCCTCAATTACGTCAATTTGGTTTGTGTTTGATGGTAGAGGCTCAAAAACAAGATTAAATTCTAAAGTATTATTTTGTAAAAAGTATTGCTTTTCAGGACATATAGTAATGTTGTTTGCTTTAATCATTTTATATTTTGTTTTTGTATTATTATCTCGAATAAAAAAATCTTTTCCAGCACATATCCAACTTTTTCCATCTCTATTTAGATCGGTAACTAAAAAAGATATTGTTGTATTACTAGGAGTCATTTCAATCTTTGTGATATCGCAAAAACTAACATCTTTATGGTTAAATGTTGGGTTGTATATTTGTCCAAATATATTCTGAACAAATAAAAAGCAAAGCCCAAAAATTAATTTTATTAATTTGTTCATATAGTTATACTTTGTTATTATTAAATCTTCAAAATTAATTCATTTTTTACTAATAAATCATTTTCGGAACTAACATATTTATGTTGTTGAAAATTTTCAAAATAAACATGGTTTTTATTTAAAGTTTAATAAAAAAGGCTCGATTTACTCCTTGCAAGATGGCATGTTTTACATAAAACTTATATGCAATTTAATTCTTACTATACATAAACAATTATGTAGTTATCGGAGTTTTTCGAGCCATTTTTTTATATTTTATTAATCCTTTTTTACAAATAATATTTTCAAATTCGTTTAAAGATATTGTGTGTTTTTTGATTTCAAGATAATATTTAAACAGATCATATGTCGTCATCAAACCATAATCTGAAATTTTTGCATCTTCAATTCTTGTTTGATCAAAAGGATTTGGATTTCTTAGATTAAAGAACTTTTTGTTATCATGATTAACAATAAAAACGCCAAATATTCTATTGTCAGTAAATTTACTGCTCTTTCTTTTTATATATTTTGAAATCTGAGAACAATCATTTTCTGTTGGAATATCAGGACTTATTCCTTTCGCTTCTATTAAAATTATCTTATCTTTTACAGTAATTTCAACATCAGCAAGTTTCTTATCATTTCCTATATGTTTAACCTTTTCAAACCCTAAATCTTTGAATAAAGAGAAGATAGATTTTTCTAATATAACACCATTAATTCCAACACCAACTATTTTATTAATAAAATCATATTTTTTCGTTGTGGTCTTTAACCGACGCTGATGTTTCTTTATTTCTTTTTTTAAATAAAGAATTTCTTTTAAATGGTTTTTAATTTCAGGTATATCAGAAGTATATTTATTTAGATTCATCCAGAATGTTTTTTTATAAGTATATTAAAATTCTTTTACATGCAATTCCACAAATATTTATTTTTTTTCTTGATAAAAAGTAGGAGGTAAAGAAACCTTGTTTCTTTACCTCCTACAAAAAGCCCTAAAACTTGATTTTTTTAATATCTTTAAATATCTTCTTAAGAAATTGATTGAGATTATTACTCATTAAATGAGTCTCAAATTTAACATCTTTTTTAACACTAATAACATTATATCCTATAATATTAGTTTTAGTATAACCAGCTTCTAATTTAAAATTAAAAATTGTTAACATAAGCGAAAGATGGAAAATATTTTTCAGAAATCCAAAAATAATAATAAATATTTTAAACTTTTCTGTTAAATTAGAGTTTGGACTAAAACATGTTTTAAAACATTGTTAATAAATCGTTAAATAACAGGCATATAAAATAAAACAAAATAAAATATCATATAAATTAACTTTATTTATATTAACCTATTTACATAATTTATATATTTAACTTTTAAAAATAAAATTTATAACAATATGGAATTTAAAATTTTAAAATTAGAAGTTACAAATAAAATAGCTCTAATTACAATTAGTCGCCCACAAGCTTTAAATGCTTTAAACTCAGATTTTTTTGCTGAAATGGACGAAATGCTCAATCAATTATCTGTTAATAAAGAAGTTAGGGCAATGATTATTACCGGCGAAGGCAAAGCTTTTGTTGCAGGTGCTGATATTGCTGAAATGTCGAACATGAATAGTGAACAAGGAACAGCTTTTTCGAAAA
>JAVHRJ010000444.1:0-11908 GCA_036171595.1 Bacteroidales bacterium | reverse complement strand
GCAAAATCTGAAGCAATAAAAAAAGCTCAAGAGCAAGCCGATAAACTTATGAAAGTTGCCGATGAGCAATCGCAAAAACTTATTACAACTGCTCAAACTGCTGCAAAACAAATTAACGATGCTGCAAAAGTTGCTGCAGATAAAGTACGTTCCGAAGGAAATGCTCAAGCAGACAAACTTTTAAACGAAGCAAAAGCTAAAGGGCCAATAGCTGAAAAATTAGCTAAAGCACCTGCCGAAAAGCTTAGAAAAGAAGCAGAAAAAAAAGCAACAGACATTGAAACAAAAGCTCAAAGCGAATCGCAAGCTAAAATTAATCAAGCAAAACAAGAATCTGATAAAATAAAAGCTAAAGCCAAAGCCGAAGGCGACAAATTAATTGAAGATGCTAAAAAGAAATAATAAACCTTTTATAAAACTCAAAAAAAATAATTATTGGAATATTAAACTCAGAGCATCATTGCGAGTCATGTTTAGATATAGCAATTTTAAATTATTAATATTTTGCATTTTGTTTTCAATAATTTCAAGTAATTTATTTGCACAAGACGATGAAGACGGTTGTCCAGATGTTGATAAAAAAGCAAAAAAAACTTTTGAGTCTGCAAAAGAAAATTTAAAAAAAGGCAATGCCGATTTAGGTTACAAGTTGTTAGTTGATGCAACTAAAATAGACGAGTCATATTCTAGTGCCTATTTAATGTTAGCCGATTTAAATTATTCGCGATCCGAAAATTCAAGAGATGCTAATTTAACATTGCAATTTCGCAACCGTGCAATCGATTACTATAAAAAAGCTGCAGAATACTGCCCATCACTAGATAATTATCGTGCAAGTTTTGAAGTTGGTAAACGTTATTATATTTCTAAAGATTTTAAATCGGCACAACCATTTATCGAAAAATTTATTGCAAACAGTAAGCAATCTAGGTTAAAACCAGAAGCTGAAATGATTTTTAACCATATTAAAACTTATAATGATTTAATTAGCAAACCGGTTCCATTTAATCCAGTAAAAGTTAATGGGATAAATTCAGCAGATGATGAATTTTTACCTTTAATTAGTCCCGATGGCGAAATTGCATTTTATACACATCGGTTTAATAAAACAAGTAATTTAGGCGATAAACAACGTGTAGATGAGTTTACTATGTCAGAAAGAATAAGTAAATCATCTGATGCAAATGAAACTTTTGGCAAAATAAAATCAATGCCGTCTCCTTTTAACGTAAATAAAAACAATGGTCAGGGTGCTATTTCTGTAACAATAGACAATAATCACATATTTGTAACAATATGCGAAAATAATCAATTTTGCGATATATGGGTTTCCGATTACGTAGATGAACAATGGACTGCTTTAAAAAATATTGGTGGGGCAATAAATGGAAGACGTTCATGGGAAAGCCAACCATCTATTTCGGCTGATGGTAAAACTTTGTTTTTTGCAAGTATTAGACCAGGAAATATTGGTTTCGATTTAGACGATAACGATTCTCAAACTAGCGATATATGGATGTCAAAAATGAATGATGACGGTAGCTGGGGAGCAGCAATTAATCTCGGGAATGTTATAAATACTATGGGTAACGAGAAATCACCATTTATACATAGTGATAGTCAAACCCTTTATTTTTCATCTGATGGCCGCGATGGCATTGGAGGATACGACATTTACTATTCTAAAATGAATCCTGACGGGAAATGGTCGGAACCAAAAAACATTGGATATCCTATTAACACCGAAGGAGACGAAATTGGGTTTATTGTTAGCACATTTGGAAATAAAGCATATTTTTCTTCTAACAAATTACAAGGATCGGAAGGTTGGGATATTTATTCATTTAATTTATACAAAGATGCACGTCCAAAAGAAGTTGCGATTTTTAAGGGTGAAATAAAAGATGAACAAGGTGCACCAATTGAAGATGCTAAAATTGAAGTGAAGGATGTTAAAACAAATAGAATTACAGAAGGTATGGTTGATAAAATGACTGGAAAATATGCAGTTGCACTACCAATTGTTAAACCCGAAGATGAATTTATAATGACTGTTAAGAAAAAAGATTACGCTTTTACATCTGAGTATATTAAAGCAAAAGAAATTAAAAAAATTGAACCTGTTAAAGTAAATTTTGAAGTTAAACCTGTTGAAATTGGTACAACTGTAAAGCTTAATAATATTTATTTCTCTTTTGCTGAAGCTTCGTTTGAGAAATCGAGTTTAGTAGTTCTCGATAATTTTTTGGAATATTTGCAAGAGAATCCTCAAATTAAAATTTCTATTTATGGGCATACCGATAATGATGGGAAAGATGAAACAAATCAAATTCTTAGTGAAAAAAGAGCAAAAGCTGTTGCCGATTATCTTATTTTAATGGGTTTAGATAAAAACAGAATTATTTCTACACATGGTTATGGCGAAACAAAACCTATTGCCTCAAACAATACTGAAACTGGAAGAGCATTAAATCGGAGAACAGAATTTATAATTGAGGCAAAATAAAAAATCTTAAATCAATTCATCTAACCTCACAAATTTCAAATCTTTTGCTCTAACTATTGCTATAAATTTTTCGAGTATTTCTGGAGCTTCTAAAATACTGTCGTGCAAAAGCACAATGTCTCCAGCTTTTATTTTTTCTAATCGATTTATCGTCTTAATTATGTTTCCTTTTGCAGTTGTATCTAGCGAACGTAACGACCAACCAATTGAAATTAAATTAGTGTTTTTTAATGCTTTAGCCAAGTTGGGATTTGTAACACCAAAAGGAGGACGAAAATATTTCACTTCTTTATTAATAATGTCATTTATTATGCTCGTTGTTTTTATAATTTCATTTTTCATTTTTGATGAAGAAAACAAATCGAAATTATTTGAATGTGAGTATGTGTGATTGCAAATAAGATGTCCCTCATTATTAATTCTTTTAAGTATCTCGCAATTTAATTCTGCATTTTTACCAATACAAAAAAAACATGCTTTTATTTTGTTTTCTTTTAAAATATCTAAAATTTTTGGAGTAATATTTTTATTAGGTCCATCGTCAAAAGTTATTGCTATAGAGTTTGTTTGATTATTCCCTTTGCATATTGTTTTAATATAAAAGTTTGAACATACATTAATTGACCCCAACACTAATCCAATACTAAATAACAATATAAATGCAAGTAGAATTAACCAAGAATAATTTAACCAACATACTGCAATAATAATTGGAATAGAAAGAATTAAAAACAATATGCAATAATTTTTATAATTTATCATTTGCTAATTAAAAATATTGCTGTCTGCTCATTTGTAACTTTATTAATAATAAGAACATTATTAATATTGTTATTTGCTTTTTTAAGAAAAATAATATCAGGAATACAACTATTTTTTAAAATATTTGCCGATAACCAAAGTGCAAAAGCCGATGATGTCAAATATTCGCCACATAAATGTTTAAACCAAAGAATATTTGAATTTGGAAATAAATTAGTAAATTCATTATAATTTATATCACTTTTGCTCTTATTACCAATCATTACAGAATTTATATTTTCAATTGATATTAAATTTTTTACTAAAAAATCAGTTATGTTATTTTTAACATTCTTCGAATTATTAACAATTTCAAAATCAACTATTTTAGCGTAATCCGTTTCATTTGGAGTTGGCGAAACAACAAAATATGTAGCACCCTCGCCAGGTAAATTAGTGAATTCGTCATTCTGAGCTTGCTTATCGTCATTCTGAACTTGCTTATCGTCATTCCGAACTTGTTTCGGAATCTCTGTTTTAGGTGGGGAAGTTGATGCTGAAATTAATTCAGCATGACGATATAATTTGCTGTTATTTTTAAATAATCCCAAGCGATATAATATCCTAATCTGATTTGCAATTAATTCGTCGTAAGCACCAATTAAAACATTATGCAAATTATCGTCATAAATCAACATTTTAGCGTCGAGTAGAGCAGTTTCAAAACATGCACCACGACCAGCATAAGTAGTGTTATAGCCATGACATTTAAGTATAAGAGCAATTTGTGAACTTATTGTATTATGTGTTGATTGAATAAATGGCGTAGGGTTAAGCATTTTTTCTTCATTCTCTATTAAAGAAGTAAGAAACTTATCACTATCTTCAACACAGCCTAAACCCGTAGCAGTAATAATTGCATCGGGATTTTCAACTTTTGCATCTTTTAAACAAAGTAACGCAGAGGCAATTCCAATTTTCATTGCCCTGCTCATTCTACGAATTAATAGCGGATTTATTATTTCTTTATATAGTGGCTCTATGCAAGAATAATATTTATAAGCTTCATCGATTAATTTAATTTCTGGTGTATTCGAAATGTTTTCGAAATTTTCGATAGGTGAAATACTGCTTATTCCTTTTATGTGTAATTCCATACTAAACTGCTGAAAAAATTAACGAGGTATTGTTTCCACCAAAGCCAAAAGAATTTGAAAGAACGTTTTTAACATCAACATTTTTAATTGTTTTTAATGTTGGGCATATTGTTAATTCTTTCATTTTATTATTAAAATTCAATGAAGGAAAAATAGTTTTATTTTGAATTGCTAAAATACTTATAACAGCTTCGATTCCACCCGAAGCACCAAGTGTGTGACCAGTTAAAGATTTTGTTGAGCTAAAATATGGCACGTTGTTATTAAAAATGTTTTGCATAGCAAGTCCTTCTGATAAATCATTATTTGGAGTTCCAGTCCCATGAACATTTACATAATTAATGGAATTTGGAAATAAATTACTGTTTTCAAATGCTTTATTCATGGCTAAAAAAGCACCACTCCCATCGGGCGATGAGGCAGTTTGATGATATGCATCGCAAACATTTCCGTACCCTTTTAATTCGGCAATCGGAATTTTACCCGATTTATTTATGCAATCTTCAGATTCCATAACAATATACCCTGCACCTTCACCAATATTAAGCCCATTGCGAGTTTCATCAAACGGACGACAATGTTCGTGCGATAAAATCATTAAAGTATTAAAACCATTTAAAGTAAACAAGCTTAAGGCATCAGTTCCTCCAGCAATTACTCTTTGAACTATACCGTTTTTAATTAATCTTGCTCCAAACATAATTGAGTTTGCTGCAGACGAGCAAGCTGTGCTTATTGTTGCAGATAATCCTTTTAAATTTAAATAATTTGTAATTTTTTCAGTACTCTCGCCACAATCGTGAGTTTGTATATACCTTAGTTTGCCCTTTGTTTTATTTGAAATAAAGTTTCTATAAAAAATTTCACTTTTATCCATTCCACCAACAGTTGTTGCAGAAATAAAAGCAGTATTATACTCATTAATGTTATTAATTTTAGCATTATTTACTGCCTCATTTGCAGCATACATTCCAAGCAAAGTCGTTCTTGAATTTTGCGATTTGTTATGTAGTTTTAATAAATCTTTTAAATCATTATCTGTTAGTTTTACTTCACCAACAGGCATTTCGTTTTTATAAACAGAATTTAAACTTTTTGAATAATTAATACCTGTATCACCTTTATTTAATGAATTTAACACTTCTGTAACATTATTCCCAATTGCAGAAACAATTCCGATACCGGTAATAAAAACTTTTTTTTTCACTAATTTATTTTTGATTTTTTAAAATAAAATCGGCTATTGTTTTTACAGAATAAAGCACCTGCTTCCCATCTTCGGCTGATTGAATTTTAATTCCATGCTTCTTTTCAATTAGCACTATTAATTCTAATGCATCAATCGAATCAAGTCCAAGTCCTTCAATAAATAATGGGGCATCTGCATCAATATCAGCTGGAGTAATATCCTCAAGATTAAGAGCTTCAATAATTTCAATTTTTAATGTTTCAATTAATTCATTCATAAATATTTTTTTTATATAATTTTCTTTTCTAAATTTTCAATTGTAAAATTAACAATTTCACTGTTATTGTTAATTGATTTCGAATTATTTTTCACGATGCATAGCGATGCTAAATATTCATTATCAATAAAATCTAACCATCCTACAATTAAAGTGCTAATTTCTTGACGAGCAAACAAATCGAAAGTTAACGTGTAAATAAATTTCGAATTAAAACTTTTAGATATAAAAAAAGATGATTCACCATAAATTTTGTGTTTTATACAAATTTCGCCAATAACAATATTTGGCAAAGTGTACACAAAAACCGAAGGACTAGGGAAATAATTACTTTTATCGGAAATTGTGTTTTGAAAATTTTTATCGGTATCGAGCGAAGATGCAGAATTTGAAAGTATTATGCCAATTTCTTTACCATTAGCAATATTTAATTCATCTTTTAATAATTCCATTGCAATTATTCCAAGTTTTGAAAGATTATCCATTTTAAAAAATTTCGGATAATTATTTATAAATTGTTTGTACGCATTTTTTATAAAATCTTGAAAAGATACATTTTCATTTTGAAAAACAATATTACCATTAACAAGTATTTTGTTATTTTCAATTTTACAGTGTTTCGATATAACTAAATTATTACTCATTATTTTTAAAAATTGCTGCAGCATTACACCCTCCAAAGCCCGATGCCACCTTTAAACAGTACTCATTTGTTTTACACATTGTTTTTGTAACAATATTCAGTGGTACAGAAACTCCAAGTTCATTAAATCCAATTGTTGAATGTAGTTTTCCTGTTTTTAATGAATGAATTGCAGCTATAGATTCAATAACACCAGCAGCACCTAAAGTATGTCCAAAATAACCTTTTAAACTAACCGTTGGAAAAAAATTTATTTGTAACCGACTAAATGCTATTGCCTCCATTTCATCGTTATATGGTGTTGCTGTACCATGTGCAGAAATAAAACAATTTGATTCGGTTAAATTTGCCTTGCTTTGTTTTTTTGCTTTTTCAATAGCCAAATAAAGTCCTTCACCAGTTCTTGATGGACCAGAAATATGGTTTGCATCATTTGTTATAACACCACTACAATATTCAACATTTAATAATTTATTTGGTTTGTTTGATAAAATAATTGTTCCACACCCCTCCCCTAAATTTAATCCATTTCTATTTAAATCAAATGGTTTGCATGGCTGTGGACTTAACGCCATAAACGATTGGAATCCGGAAATAACAAATTCAGTTAATATATCGGCACCGCAAACAATTATATTTTTATATAATCCTTGTTCAATTAATCGCGATGCTGTAATTATTGCAATAACACCAGAAATACAAGCGTTTGAAATTACAATAGGAGTATTATAAAAATTGAAATGCTTTTTTATAATTTCTGCAGCCTCCCATAAATAAACTCTATCTCTTGGAATTTCTACACAGCAATTTTTATTTAATAAATCAACATTTCCTTTTGTAGTTGATAAAATAAACAATGTATCGGGTGAAGTTATATCAATATTAATATTTTTAGTGGCATTTGTTATAGAAACAATACATAGTTTCTCAAATTTTGTATAACTTGTTTTCTCAGTTATATTTTTAAATTCGTTTTCTAATTTGTTATTATTAATTTGAGAAGCATAAATTGATTGTTGCGATAATGTTTTATCAACAATTAATGATATACCAGACAACTGTTTTTCAATAGCATCGATATTTTCGGCAGTTGTAAAACCAAGAGACGAAATTATATTATCTGAAACAAAAAATGCCCTTTCCATGTTGTTATGGGTTTTTTATAAGTCCCATTTTATTTTTCCAATTAACAAAAAACTCAGGAAATGTTAAAAGTAATTCGCCTTTCGAATTTAAAAAAACTTGCGTGCTATTTGCTATAACAATTAACTCTTTAGTATCTTTTTTTAGAATTTTATATTCAAATAAAAGTTTAGCTGCATCACAATCAATATAACTTGTATGTATTATTGCCGAATCGCCATAAAGTAACGATTTTTTATAATTACATTCTATAGAAACTAAAGGAGTAACAACATTATTATCAAAAAAATCGAGATATCCTAACCCGTGCTTTCTTCCAAAAGCCTCTCTTCCATCTTCAAAATATTTAAGATAATTTCCATGCCAAACAACCCCCATCAAATCAACTTCGCTGAAACGAACTCTTACTTCTGTTTCAACCTCAAACAAACTTTTTGATTTATTAATTATCATTAATAATATTTTTTACAAAAATATATAAAAGAAAATAAACTGTTTGAAATCGTTTAATCGACAGCTTTTTCTCTTGTTTCTATTTCTTCAACAACTTTCTTTTGATTTTCTATTTCTTTTTCTTTATCAGATTGGGCAGAACTATTTTTTTCAATATTCTTTTCAGCATCTGTTATTTTTGATTTATAATCTTCAATTTGTTTTTCTAAACGTTCTTTTTCTTTTATTAAATCTTCTTTTTCTTTTGAAAATGCATCTAAAATTTTTTGAGCCGATTTATGTTTTTCTTTTATTGCATCAATTGATGCTTGTATTGCAAAATCTTTTAAAATTTTCTCCATTATTTTATATTTTGAAGAATGTTCTGAAGACGATAAAAATGCCCCTCCCAAATCAACTCCTACTACGATTTCAGATTCTTCATCGCTAATTTTTCTAACAAAAGCATATAGGTCACAAGTATTTAGCGACAAATCTTTAATGGTTGCATCATCAGCAAATATTTCCTTTTTCATATTTACTTTTGCACCATAATCTTTCATAAGTTTTTTCCACGCTTTTTCAATATCATCTTGCGTTGATTCGTATATTGATGCAACTAATGCATTATTTGTACCATTACCAATTTTCTCTTTTTCTTCGTGAATTTTTATTTTTCTTTGTGCAAAAGTTGATATTGTTAAAACAACAAGCACAATAGTCATTATTTTTTTCATATTTCTGTTTTTATATCGTTATTAAATTGCTTTACTGCTCCTCCTGTTAAAATAAATTTCATTGCTACAGCCGATGAAATATTAAGTTGTTTTACACTTTCTGATGGAACTATATATAGCTCTCCCGAAAAAGCGTAAGAATGTGGAAAATATACTGAAACTTTTTTCCCTTCTATTCCTAAATCTGTTAAATCTGTTTGAGTTATAAATCCGATTTTTTCTAAATTGCTAATATTATTCACTTTAACCAATACTGGTGTATTAAATTTTTTCTCTTTACCAATTAATGCCGAAAAGAAATCTTTAAGTGGCACATATAAATCCTTAATTACAGGTAACTTAATAATAAATTTATTAAGCATACTCATTAAAGGTTGCGAAATTACTCTGCTTCCAACAAATCCCAATATTGTTACTGCTACAATTGTGATAATTAAACCTAATCCAGGAATATGTGGTTTTATAATTTCGAAAAATAAGCTATCAATAAAAATAAAAATTTGATACAACACATATATTGTTACTCCAATTGGAGCAATATAAAACAGACCTTGAATAAAATAATATAGAATTTTTTTCATTTTACTATAAATTAAATTCCTTTTTTATTTTAGTAGTAAGACTTTGCTTTACAATTTCATAAGAGTGATCAATAAGTTCAAAAACGAGTTTATTCTGTATATGGCCACTTAAATTTAAAGTATTCCAATGCATTTTATTCATGTGATAACCTGGCGTAATATCGGCATATAATTCTCGTAATTCAATAGCTTTATCGGGATTGCATTTTAAATTTAGCCCAAAATTTTCTGTTAAACTTAAAAGAGCGAACATTTTTCCACCAACTTTAAAAACAAGAGTATCATTATCGAAAGGAAGACTTTCGGTTACTGCTTTTTTACTTAAACAGTACTCTCTTATAGTTTCGATATTTATCATTTTAACTATGTATACCGCAATTTACGGCCAATTCGCAATTTTGTTTTACGAGTAATGCCATTTAATTTACATAATTTCGAAATAGAAACTCCTTGTTTTTTTGCAATTTTTCCTAACGAGTCACCCTTTCTAATTGTATAATATCTAGCCTTGTGAATATCATTCAAATATTCGAAAATACCACAATCAACAACTAGGGTATCTTTTAATAATGTGAAATTTTTAAAATCTATAATGTCATTAGGATTAATAGGTCCGCCCAAGTATCTTGTTTCGAAGTGTAAATGTGGACCCGATGAATGTCCTGTACTACCTCCCAACCCAATTATTTCACCGGATTTAACCTCTTGATTTGTAGCAACTAAAGCCTTAGCAAGATGTGCATATAAAGTTTCTAACCCATTATTATCCCTAATAACAATAACATTTCCATACGATTTGCTTTTTCTAACAACACGCACCATGCCATCAAATGCAGCAACAATAGTATCACCTGTTTTTAATCCAATATCAATTCCATAATGATGCTTCCATTTACGCCAACCAAAATTAGAATTTACTGGTCCTTTAATTGGAAATGAAAAAACAGAGCTGCTATCAATTAAAGGTAAAAATAGAGTTCCCGTAAATTTATTCATTTTTGATTGATATGGATGAATATCTAATGTATCCCAAAAAAAATACTGATTATATGCAGGAACATCCCAGCTATTATCCTTTTTTATTACAAAATATTCGTTCGAAGTATTTAAAATATCAAATTGAGACGATTCAATTTCATCTTCATCTTCAGGTCCAATAGAATTTGTATCAGGCTTTTCTTCATTAATTTTTGGGGAAACTTGTGAAAAGCTATTTGTAACATTAAGTAGAAATACGATAACAAATAAAATATTTATTTTTCTCAAAACTACGTTCTTTTATTAATAATTGTTT
The DNA here is from genome assembly GCA_036171595.1 of Bacteroidales bacterium. GTDB lineage: Bacteria > Bacteroidota > Bacteroidia > Bacteroidales > GWA2-32-17 > GWA2-32-17. The sequence continues at coordinate 1,208 of JAVHRJ010000444.1, read as the reverse complement.
AAACAACAAAAATAACTGTTTGAACGAGACTGCCAAATTTATTTGATAAAATTAAGGAATTAATTAAATATTAATTCTTTGCTTTTTTTAAAGATAAGAATATTAGGCTTATACCTAAAACTATAATTGGTATGCTTAGCCATTGTCCCATATTTAATGGTAATGTTTTTTCAAAATCGACCTGAACATCTTTAAAAAACTCAACAAAAAAGCGGAACCCAAATATTAAAACCATAAATAAACCCGTTAAAAAGAAAGGGTTTTTTCCTGCATTTTTCTTAAAATATAACCAAAATAATAAAATAAATACCGACAAATAAGCTATAGATTCATAAATTTGAGTAGGATGACGAGGAATATTACCAAATTGATTATAAAACAATTGCAAATCTTTTGAAAGTGACGAATAAACATCTTGTGAAATTGGTACTTGAGTAAAAATAAAAGCCCAAGGTACCGTGGTTGGAGAACCAATAATTTCGGAATTTAATAAATTTCCTGTTCTAATAAAAAAACCAGAAAGTGCAACTACAATTACAATGCGATCAACTATCCAAGAGTATGCAACTTTTTCTTTTCGTGCAAAAAACCAAAGCGATAATAATATACCTATAGCTGCACCATGACTGGCTAATCCACCTTGTCGTAAATTTAAAATATCAATTGGATGAGCAAAATAATATTCGGGTTCGTAAAACAAACAATGTCCAAGACGAGCACCAACAACCACACCTATCATCATATAAATTGTTAAATGATCGAGAACTTTTACTGGAATACCTTCTAATTTAAAAATTTTTTGAAAAATTAAATAACCAAAAAAGAAAGCACTTGCAAATAATAACCCGTACCAACGAACTGCAAAACCAGCTATATTAAGCATTTCTGGGTTTGGATTCCAAGTAATATATAAAGGTAACATATTTTTATTTTTAAAATCAAAGGTAATAGTTTTTTAAAATATTGATTTATTTTTAGCCATTGTAAATAAATATTTGTGTTTTTTTAGAATTATTAACTTAATAATATGCCTTATTTAAAAGCGAAATTAATGATTTACTAAAAATGTATATCTTTTTTGTATTTTTGTAAAAAATAAAATGTGTTGAAACAATTTCTTCTTTTTGCCTTTGTTATTTGTACATATATTACTTTAATGTACTCATGTGCAAGCCAATCGCCATTACAAGGTGGTATAAAAGATGAAA
>JAVHRJ010000443.1:0-11981 GCA_036171595.1 Bacteroidales bacterium | reverse complement strand
TTATTACTGCAATACTATTTTTTCTATTTGAGTATTAACTCCGTTATTAATTTTTACAATGTAAATACCTTTTGGCTGTGCACTAATATCTATTTGAGTTTTGGAATTTGAAGCTTGGGATTTATAAACAATTTCTCCCATTACATTGTAAATTTCTATTGATTTTATATTGTTAGTTTGAGTAATGGTAAATTTACCTTTAGTTGGATTTGGATATAACATATTAGTATTAACGAAATTTTCTTTTATTGCAACGAACTCAGATAACGGTCGCTTATATATTCCATGTCCTGTATTTGTACCCACATAAATATAATTACCTTTAATTGCTATTGAACTTATAGATGAATAATATGTTAATCCATTATTATTAACTGCAGTCCATGAGCTTCCATTATTAGTTGAAAAAAATACCCCACCATCAGTCCCTGAAAAAATGTTACTCCCACTCACAGCTAGTTCATCAACATAAGTATTTAAACCTGTATTCACGGCTGTCCAACTTACACCGTTGTTGTTTGATAAAAACACCCCGCCACCGCTAGTTCCTACAAAAATATTATTCCCATTAGTTACAATAGAAGATATACAAAGAGATGTAAATCCATTATTTACTGCTATCCAACTGTTTCCATTATTTGTTGATAAAAAAACACCGCCACAAAATGCTCCTGCAAAAATATTTGTATCATTATTTGCAATTGTGAATATGGGAAGATTTGTAAGACCATTATTTACCATTAGCCAAGTGCCACCATTATTTGTTGATATATATACCCTACTTGTACCACTAATGTTACTAATTATTCCTGCAAAAATATTTGTTCCGCTTATAGTTAATGAGCTAACAGTATCGCCAGTTAAACCGCTATATAACCAATTGTTGCCATTGTCATTTGACAAAAACACTCCCTTGCCTGTAGCTGCAAAAATAGTTGTATCGTTAATTAAAATTGAATTAACGCTATTTTTATTTATTAAACCTTTATACGTCCATGTATTACCACTGTCGGTTGATAAATATACACCTGAATCGGTACCTGCAAAAATATTATTATTATCCGATACAATAGAATAAACACTTAAGCCATCGAGACCGGATTGATACCATTGGGCGGAACAGTTTAAAGTAAAAAGTTGAAAGTTAAAAGTTAAAAGCGAAAAAAAGAATTATTAGATTTTTCATATATGTTTTAGGTTAAACAAAATGAAAGGTAAATATAAAAAACATTGTTTCCAAATGTTGATAAAATAATGTTGGAATTTATTAACATCTTTTCGTAACGAGGAGGAACGACGAAGCAATCTGCATACCGAAGGGATTGCTTAGTGCCTCGCAATGTCGAAATTTGATGCTTTTTCTTGTTCGTTATGGCTGGCTTGACGCACTAGATTAGATACTGAAACAAGTTCAGTATGACGTTTAAATTAGCAAGATGTTATTTTAAACGTTAAATCTAATGTTTAAAATATCGCCATCTTCAACAATATAATTTTTGCCTTCAACAAATAATTTACCTTTTTCTTTGCAGGCTTGTTCGGTTTTTAGCGAAGTATAATCAATATATTTCATTACCTCGGCACGAATAAAACCACGTTCTAAATCGCTGTGAATTACACCAGCAGCATTAGGAGCAGTCATTCCTTTTTTAATAGTCCACGCACGAATTTCTTTTACTCCAACAGTAAAAAAAGTTAGTAAATCGAGTAATTCATAAGCTGCACGAACTAATTTGTTAACGCCTGGTTCCGATAATCCGGCATCTTCTAAAAACATTTTTCTATCGTCGTTGCTTTCTAGTTCAGCAATTTCGGCTTCAAGTTTTCCGGCAATTACAAGCACATTTGCATTTTGTTGTTTTAAATAATTCTGCACTTTGTTAGAATATTCATTACCATTTATTGCAGATTTAGAATCAACATTGGCAACGTATAAAACTTTTTTTGCAGATAATAAACACAAATCTTCGGCAAAGCGTTTGTCTTGTTCAGAAAGTTCAATTGTGCGGGCAGGGCTAAAAGATTCGAGATGTGCTTTATAAATTTGCATAACTTCAATTCCACGTTTTGCTTCTTTGTCGCCAGCTTTTAAGTTTTTCTCGAATCGTGTAATTTTTTTTTCAACCGATTCCAGGTCGCGTGCTTGAAGTTCAAATTCTATGTTTTCGATATCTCTAACTGGGTCAATAGTTAAATCGGGATGGGGTAAAGTTGGTTCATCAAAACAACGAACAACATGTATAAGAGCGTCGGTATTTCTAATATCGGCCAAAAATTTATTGCCTGAATTTTCGTTGTTTCCGGCACCGCGAACTAAACCTGGAATATCAACAATAGCAACTGTTGCGTGAACAATTCTATCCGAATGCTCTAATTTGTCGAGAACATATAATCTGTCGTCAGGAACCTGAACAACTCCAACATTTGTTTTATTTGAAAACGATTCTGTTGCAGCTTTTGTATTTGAGATGCAGTTAAAAATTGATGTTTTACCAGAGCCAGTTATTCCTATTATTCCACATTGTAATGCCATAATAAAAAAATTATAATTTATGAATTTCGTTTTACGATTTTAAAATAAATTGTCATTCTAAATGCAGTGAAGAATCTATTAAAAAAATAATATTTGCAAAATTAGAAAAATTGCTTAATAAATTAAATATGTTTTCCTAGTTGTATGCCAGTATTAGATACAAAAAGTTTTATTGCGATAGCGAGTAAAATTATTCCAAAAGCTTTTCGTAAAATTAATATGCCTGCTTTTCCAAGAATTTTTTCGAAAAATTTTGTTGATTTAATTACTAAATAAACAACTACAGTATTTAAAATAAGGGCAATAATAATATTTGAAGCATAATATTCGGCTTTAAGTGATAACATTGAAGTAATTGAACCAGCACCTGCAATTAATGGAAAAGCAATAGGAACAATGCTAACGCCAGATGGCGTTGCTCCTTTAAATATTTCTACCCCTAAAACCATTTCAAGTCCAACAAAGAACACTACAAGCGAACCAGCAATAGCAAACGAATAAATATCAACGCCAAAAACACTTAATAAAGGCTCACCTAAAAAGAAGAAAAGTAACAATATGCCCAACGAGGCAGCTGAAGCTTTAAATGCATCAATTTTGCCGTATTTTTCTTTTAAGTCGATAATAACTGGAATGGAGCCAACAATATCAATTACGGCAAACATTACCATAAATGCCGAAAATATTTCGCGTAAATTAAAATGTAAGTTAAACATAATCAAAAATTTGTGCAAATATATAAAAAAAGCCCGGATAAACCGGGCATTAGAAAGATGACCTCACGCCTGGTTTCTTAATTTATAAGTTTGATTTCAATTCCATTTTTTTTAACAATTTGCAATAAAGGTGAAACATTGTCATTAATAAATTTTTTTAATCCAATAATATATGGTTCAATTCTTAAGTCAATTTGTTCTGCTATTCGCCAAGTTTTTATTTTATTGTCAATATCGTCAACATCAAACATTTCCGAAACAATCATAATATCTATATCGCTATTTTTGTTGGCATTATTTAGAGAATAGCTACCATATAAAAATGCTTTATTAACTGGAATGCCAGAGGTATTTAAAAGTAAAACATATTGCTGCAATAATTTTATAACTTCGCTTTGAGCCATAAATAAAATAATTTAGTTTTATTAAAATATTCAATTGTTCTAATCTTTGGTGGTATAAATGGTGAATAATCTGGGTATCTTCCTTCAAGCATATAATTCATAAGAATAGCACATAAATCCTTATTCTCTTCAGTAATATTTAAATCGGTTAAGCTTAATAAATATGAAAGTTTATGAATTTTAGGAGGTGTTTCTTGTGTGCAACGAACAACATGAGCTTTAATGGACTTTTCTATACAAAGATGACAAAAAAATAAGCCATGTATTAGTTTATTGTTATTTATTAAAATTTCAGAAGTGTTTAAATCATCATCTGCAGAATTAATCCAATATACTATTTGTTTATTAACATCCATTAAAATAAAACTATAAATTAATTTACTAATTTCATTTCGTTAATTAAATTTTTTGCACCTGCATATTTATCAATAATAAATAGCACATAACGAATATCAACATTAATACATTTTTGCAAAGTGTTTTCGAAAGCAATATTTCCACTCATTGCTTCCCAGTTTCCGTCGAATGCAATACCAATTAATTCGCCATTACCATTAATAACAGCACTTCCGGAGTTTCCGCCTGTAATGTCATTATTTGTTGTAAAGCAAACGCGCAAATCGTTATTAGGTAATGCGTATTGACCGAAATCTTTTTTATTGTATAGCTCTTTTAATTTATCAGGCACAACAAATTCGTCGTTTGTTGAGTCTTCTTTTTCTATAATTCCGCTTAATGTTGTATAATAATTATAGTTTACAGCATCGGCAGGTTTGTAATCGCCAACAGTGCCATAAGTTAATCGGATTGTTGAATTTGCATCAGGATAAAAAAGCTTTCCTGTTTGCATTTCCATAATTCCTTTTTCGAAAAGACGTAAAGCGTTATCTGACTCATCAGAAGCCGAATTGCCTAAACTAAAATATTGTTGTAAAGTTTGTTGCGAAATTGTAAAAGCTAAATCGTTATCTAAAACTTTTTTCGAAGGTTTATCTAAAAATGCATTAAAACGAGCTTCGTCGGCAAAAACAGATTTCTTAAAAACATCTTCTGCAAAACGATTAAAATCGCCTTTGTACTTCTTTTGTACCATCGAAAATATTTCGAGTTGGTATGCCTGTGGAACATCTTCGTAATAATATTTTAAAAGTGCTGCAAATATTTTTTTGTCGGTACTTGCATTATAATCTTTAAAATAATTTTTACTGGCTTCGCGTAAGCCATCGGTAAAAGTTTTTATTGTGTTAGCATCGGGTTTTTCGGCCGATAAAGCTCTGTATAATTGCATTGATTGCAAAGGAAATGCAACTATCTCACCACCTTGAAATAATCCCTCTAAAACATACTGATATGCAAAAGATTTCTCTTTGTTACCTGTATAAAATTTATCTAAAGTTGGCAATACGTTTCCGTATAATTTTTGTCTTTCTGGAGTGGCATTTAACCATTCTGTAAATTGTTTTTCGAGTTCTTGTTTTTGGCCAATAACATTTAATTTGCGTAATCCTTTGCTTTCGCCAATAAAATATTTCCAATAATTTGCTGTTTGAGCATATTTTGAAGCGTATTGGATACGAACTTTGCTTGATGCGTCCATATCTTCTTTCATTAAATCGAGTTTTTTAGTACGTATTTTAATTGCAGCTGGATTAAGAATATCAATTTTTTCTTTTACCCCAAAAGAAGTCATGTAACGTTCGGTTTGACCAGGAAACCCTATTACCATTGCAAAATCACCTTTATCTACTCCTTTTATCGATACAGGTAAAAATTGTTTTGGTTGGTAAGGAACGTTATCTTTCGAATATTTTGCAGATTTTCCATCTGGTGCGCAATAAACCCTGAACATTGAAAAATCGCCAGTATGACGAGGCCACATCCAATTATCGGTATCGCCACCAAATTTACCAACAGATGAAGGAGGGGCACCAACTAAACGAATATCTTTAAATGTTTCGAAAACAAATAAAAAATATTGATTTCCAGCAAACATGTCTTTTACTTCAACATTGTATGAATTATCTTTTTTTGCTTCTTTTTCAATTTCTTTGATAGCTTTATTAATAAGCGATTGTCGTTTTTCATAACTTAAATCTTCGGTAACGTCTTTTAAAATTCTGTCAGTAACATCTTCTATTTTTACAAGAAAAGATGCACACATACCTTCGTTTGATAATTCTTGGTCTTTTGAAAATGCCCAAAACCCATCAGATAAATAATCGTGCTCAACAGTGCTGTGGTTTTGAATTGATTCGTAACCACAATGGTGGTTTGTAAGCATAAGTCCTTGTCCCGAAACAATTTCTGCAGAGCAGAAAAAACCCATTGGAAAACGTTCGTTGCTTAATCCACAAATTGCATCTTTTAAACTTGCTTTATTAATGTTGTATATGTCGTCGGCTGTAAGTTTAAATCCTTGACGTTTCATATCGTCGTAGTTTTTGTGGATTAAAGACAAAATCCACATTCCTTCGTCGGCTTTAACAGTACTTGTAATTGCAACAAAAATTGCTACAAATAAAACAATTATTCTTTTTGACATAATGTTATTGTTATAATATTAAATTAAAAAATTTTTACAAAATAAATCATAATTATAGGGTTTTCAAAGCAAACAATTAAAAATTTTCTTAAAATAACTTTTTAATTTATTTTGAATTAATTTTGGGCCATGCAAAACATTCGTTCGCTTTCGCTAAATATTATTTCTGATTTTCTTAAGATAAACAATGAAAAGCCTTATAGGGCTGGTCAAATTCAAGATTGGCTTTGGAAATATAATGTGTCTTCTTTCGAGCAAATGAATAATTTATCGCAAAATTTGCGAGAGCTTTTAGCGGATAATTTTTTTATTGATTCTATTAATATTATTACTCAACAAATTTCGAGTGATAAAACTATTAAAGTGGCTTTTGAATTATTTGATAAAAAATTAGTTGAAGGGGTTATAATACCATCCGAAAATCGCGTAACAGCTTGTATTTCGTCGCAAGTTGGTTGTGCGCTTGGTTGCAAATTTTGTGCTACAGGAACTTTGGGGTTTAGCAGAGATTTAACAGTTGGTGAAATTTATGATCAAGCGTTTAAGTTATCGCAATTGTCTATGGAGCAATATAATATTCCATTAACAAATATTGTTTTTATGGGAATGGGCGAACCTTTATTGAACTATAAAAATGTTATTGGCGCAATTGCTAATTTAACTTCGCAAAAGGGAATGGGATTAGCATCAAAAAGAATTACTATATCTACTTCAGGAATTCCGTCTCAAATAAAACAATTAGCCGACGATGGCATTAAAGTAAACCTTGCATTATCGCTTCATACTGCAAATCCAGAAGTTAGAAAAAAACTATTGCCAGTTGCAAACAAATATTCGCTCGATGAAATTAGCAAGGCATTAAAATATTATACCAGCAAGTTAAATTCAAAAGTTACTTTTGAATATTTGTTGCTTTCTGGAGTAAACGATTCGGTCGAAGATGCAAAACTGCTAATAAATTTTTGTAGTAATGTGGCAAGTAAAGTCAATGTTATTGAGTATAACGAGGTGGAGAATCTTCCTTTCAAAAAATCCTCCGAAAAGAATACGGCATTATTTTTGAAAACTGTGTACGACAAAAAAATTAATATAAAAATTAGAAGAAGTAGAGGGATAGATATAGATGCAGCATGCGGACAATTGGCAAACAAACAAAAAAAAAGGATTAATTAATTTGAAAGTGAATTTTTTTTAGATATTTTTTTTACTTTCGTAAAAATTTTAAATTGTTAAAATCTTAAAATAATAAATTATGAATGTTATTAAATCTTTCATCTTTGTAAGTTTAACATTATTAGGGTTAAATTTATTTTCGCAAACTGTTGAAATGGATTGGGGATCATCATTAGAACTTTCAAAAAACAATTGGTATCAAAATGTTATAGGTTCCGATAAAGATGGATTTTTTGCTATTAGAAGTGAGGGAGTATTAGGCGTAAATGACGAAAATTTATATCTCGAATATTTTTCAACAACCACAAATGCTAAGGAAGCAACTAACCAAGTTATTATGCCTACAGTTGGCGGTAATTCAACTCATTACGAAGCGTTATATTACTTAAATAGTAAAATAATATTATTTTCATCGGCAAATTTTGGTAGTCGCAAAATGTTATACGTGTCTTATTTAACTACCGAAGGAGCTTTAAAAAACAAACCAAAAGAAATCGGAAGCATTCCGGTAAGTAATTCTAATTTAGACGGTTTTAAATTTCAGTTATCTCCATCAAATAAAATTATAATAGGTTTTCATAACACATTTGCCCAATATAATAACGAGCCATTTACATATAAAATACTAAATGCCGATTTAACCGAAGAGTTTAATGCATCGATAGAGCTTCCTTTAAAAGATCGTTCTTTTGAAGTTCTTCAAACCAAATTCACAAATACAGGTGATATTTGTATGCTTATAAAAGCCGAAAAACCAAAAGATAAAAAGAAAGCTGCAGCTGCAACAACTTACGATTATATTATTATGGTTTATACGGTTAAGAAAAAGGAGTTTCATCCATTTATAATAACAGTAGATAAGTATATACCTACTCACGTTATTTTTGGATTAAACAAACAAGATGATATTATTATTGCCGGATTTTTTGCTAACAAAACTGTTAAAATTGCTAATGAATTTTCGGGCTCCTTTTTTAGAAAAATTAACCCACATACTTTAAAAGCAGATGTAATGGATCCTAAAAAATCAATAAAATTATTTCCAAAAGACTTATCTGCCGAATTTAGTCAACAAAGAAATGGCGAAACTCCCGACCAATATTTTAATTATGAATTACGCGATTTGTTGTTTTTTGATAATGGTGGATTTGCTTTTGTTGCTGAGCAATTGTATCAAAAAACTACTACTTTTATAGCTCCCGGAACAAAAGAAGAAACAAAAATAGAAAATTACTATTTTAACGATTTATTAATTTGCGGTGTAACAAAAGAGGGCGTTTTAGATTGGCAAAAAAGAATTCCTAAAAATCAATTTAGTACCGACGATAATGGTTACTACCATTCAATAAAATTATTTATTGATGCAAATAAGCTAAAAATAATTTATAACGATAACAGATCGAATTTAAATAATAAAGTTGCAGAAAAAACAAAAGAACTTAAAAACAATCCATCTTTAACGCCTAAAGGGCTAGCAATTATAGCTACATTGTATAGTGATGGAAGTTACGAAAAATACACTTTATTTAAAAATGAAGACTCAAAATATGTTATAGTTCCTAAGTTAATTACAAAAATTGGTGGCAGATATTTAACTTATGCCCAAGATGGTAGAAGTATTAAATTTGGCTCTTTTGTTTTTGAATAAACAATAAATATTTTTAATTACATTATATTAAAAACTCCCGATTTATCGGGAGTTTTTTTATATACCAATTTTTACTAATACCAAAATATGTTTTTAACAATTTATTGTTAAGAAATTTTTAAAATAAAGTATAGTAGGCAAATAGCCCTGTTAAATAAATAAATAAAAATTTACAGCAAAAATATAATTTGCACAAATTGAGCAATATAAGGTATAAAACATAAAAATGTTAATAATAATGTTGAAAAGTAGATTGGTAAAAAGCCAAAGAGTAGTTTATATTGCATAACCCAAATTTTAATATAATAAGGGGTTAAAATCAATAAGTTATATATTTAATAATACCAAACAAAAAATGTTTGTAGAAGAAATGACAGTTAAACAGAAGACTAACAGCGAAGTAAATCAAACAACTTATAGTTTTGATGAGGCTTTTCAGGCTGCTCGTGAGTATTTTAAGGGTGATGAACTTGCCGCAAAAGTATGGGTGAACAAATATGCACTCAAAGATTCGTATTCTAAAATTTACGAAAAGAGTCCAGATGATATGCATTTGCGAATTGCAAAAGAAATTGCTCGTATCGAAAAAAAATATCCTAATCCTTTAAAACTCGAGGAGATTATTGCTCTTTTACGCGATTTCAAATACATTGTACCTCAAGGTAGCCCAATGACAGGTATAGGTAATCATTTTCAAATTGCTTCACTTTCAAATTGCTTTGTTATTGGAATAGACGGGCCAAGCGATTCTTATGGCGGAATATTAAAAATAGACGAAGAGCAAGTTCAACTTATGAAACGTCGTGGTGGCGTGGGACACGATTTAAGTCACATTCGCCCAAGTGGTAGCCCCGTTTTAAACAGTGCTTTAACATCTACTGGCTTAGTGCCTTTTATGGAGCGTTATAGTAATTCTACTCGCGAGGTTGCACAAGATGGACGACGTGGAGCCCTTATGCTAAGTGTTTCTATTAAACACCCCGATGCCGAAAATTTTATTGACGCTAAACTCGAACAAGGTAAAGTTACAGGTGCCAACGTTTCTGTAAAAATTGATGACGATTTTATGAAAGCAGTTGTTGATGGTAAAACTTATATTCAACAATATCCTATAGATAGCGAAAATCCTACTAAAAAACAAGAAATTGATGCAAAAACATTATGGAAAAAAATTATTCATAATGCTTGGAAATCGGCAGAGCCCGGAGTTTTATTTTGGGATACAATAATTCGCGAATCGGTTCCCGATAGTTATGCTCATTTAGGTTTTAAAACCGTTTCTACAAATCCATGTGGTGAAATTCCTTTGTGCCCTTATGATAGTTGCAGATTGTTAGCAATTAATTTATATGGATACGTTGAAAATCCATTTACTAAAGAAGCTAAATTTAATTTTAGTTTGTTTAAACAACATGTACATTATGCTCAAAGAATAATGGATGATATTATTGACCTTGAACTTGAAAAAGTTGAAGCAATTCTTAACAAAGTGCAATCAGATCCAGAAAGTAGCGATACTAGACGTGTAGAAATTGAACTTTGGGAAAAAATTAAAACTAAAGCACTAGAAGGACGCAGAACAGGTATAGGGATAACAGCCGAAGGCGATATGCTTGCTGGGTTGGGTTTAATATATGGAACCGACGAAGCAATAGATTTTTCAGTTGAAGTTCATAAAACGCTCGCTATTGAGGCATATCGCTCTTCAGTAGAATGTGCAAAAGACAGAGGTGCATTTAAAATTTACGATGCCGAACTCGAAAAAACCAATCCTTTTATTAATAGATTAAAAGATGCCGACCCTGAACTTTATAAGAATATGGTAAAGTATGGTCGTCGTAATATTGCACTTTTAACAATTGCACCAACAGGTACAACAAGCCTTATGACGCAAACAACATCTGGTATTGAACCAGTATTTCGCCCAGTTTATAAACGTCGCCGAAAAGTTAACCCGAATGATAAAGATGTAAAAGTAAATTTTAAAGATGAAATAGGCGATTATTGGGAAGAATACAATGTTTTTCACCATAAATTTATTATATGGTTAGAAACAAATGGATATAAGTTGCAAGATGTTATGAAATACGATCAAGAGCAACTAGATAATTTATTAAGTAAATCGCCATATTATATGGCTACAGCAAACGAGGTCGATTGGGTTGCAAAAGTTCAAATGCAAGGTAAAATTCAAAAATGGGTCGATCATTCAATTAGCGTAACAGTAAATTTGCCCGAAGATGTTTCTGAAGATATTGTTGCTAAAGTATATTTAGCTGGTTGGGAAAGTGGTTGTAAAGGATTAACGGTGTATCGCGAGGGCTCACGTTCAGGCGTTTTAATTTCTTCCGATTCAAAAAAAACTAATCAACCTGATGTTTTACCTTTCGAAGTAAAAAAACGACCAAACGTATTAAAAGCAGATATTGTAAGATTTAACAACAATAACGAGAAATGGATTGCATTTGTTGGTGTACTAGATGAATTCCCATACGAAATATTTACTGGTATTGACGATGACGATGCAATACATATTCCAAAATCAATTAATAGTGGTTTAATAATAAAGAGCAAAGACGAACAAGCAAAAACGAGGTACGATTTTCAATATATCGATAAACATGGGTATCGTACAACGGTTGAAGGATTATCGAGAATGTTTGATAAACAATATTGGAATTATGCAAAATTAATTTCGGGCGTGTTGCGTTACAGAATGCCAATTACCGATGTTATTAATTTAGTTGGTTCGTTACAACTCGACGATGCAAACATAAACACATGGAAAACCGGCGTTGAAAGGGCAATAAAAAAATATATACCAAACGGAGCAAAACCCAAAAATGGAACTAAATGTCCAAATTGTGGACAACATGAATTAGTTTACATGGAAGGCTGTTTAACTTGCAGCTCCTGCGGATATTCGAAATGCGGATAATAAAAAGGAACTTCGGTTCCTTTTTTT
>JAVHRJ010000442.1:7263-12009 GCA_036171595.1 Bacteroidales bacterium | reverse complement strand
GTTTATGGCTATCCTAAAGGCAAATATTTTGTAAGATTATTTAATGACAATCAAATGAAGTTAGAGAAAAAAATAGAATTATAAAAAATCAAAACCTTTTTCTTAATTGCAAATAAAGTCTAAAAAACCTATTTGGCTTTTCGTAATCAGTTTCAATACTAACAGAAAGCGATAGTTTTTTAGCAATTTCAGAACTAATACTAAAGTCAGTAATATGCTGTATTAATGGAGCCTCTGCTTTGAATATTTTATAATTAACATAAGTATGTCCTAAACTTGCATTTAACTTCCCCGAATTAAAACCTCTCGAAAATCTAAGATTATACATATCGCCTCTTAAATAGGTAGTTTGTAAAAATGTAGTTGAAAAAGTAGTTGATATTTGCTGTTTAAATAAATTGTTATAAGTTATATAGCCATAAACATTTTTTGAAGGTCGTGCGTCAGATTTTTGAAATCGATATCCTACTTTTCCACCTACAAAAAGATTCTTAACCACATTATAATTAATTTGGAAACTATATCCTTGCCTAATTTCAGATTCAATTAATGTGCTTAAATAATTTTTATAAGTTTCATAATAAATTACATTTTTTCTTGAATCATAAGTTGTAGATAATGTTACTTTTTTAAAAATCCGATACCTTAATGACAAATAATTATTAGTTAAATTAAATACATTTTGTGATTTGTTATTTATATTTTTGTACAAATCTATATCAAGAGTATAAAAGACGTGTAAATTTTTTAACAACGAATTACTATGTTGAAAGTATAAAAATCGTCTATCGGTTTTTGAATTATTAGTTTGATTAACAATAGCTAAAGAATTTTGCATATCTCCTTTTGCAGTTTGCAAATTACGCCCTAAATATGCGCCAAACTGAAGTAATTTCGAATCAAAACTATAATCATTATAATTAGGTCTAGAGCCAATAAAACCACCAACATAAAAGTTGTTTTTAAAAGTTTTCTCACTTTGCAAGCCATCTATTGCACCTATATTCGAAATATTAGAATTTATTTTTCGACCAATACTTATAAACGATTTTTTATCAAATTCATATTTAACAGATAAAGTGTAAATTTTTAAAGCATTAAAAATATTTTTCTTTACATTGTTCCATTCACCATTTTCTTGCCTATATATAACATAATTCTCAATTGAAAATTTTGAATTATTTAAATTATTTATATTAACAGAAAACGAATAATTATTTACAAAAGAAGCCTTTGCAGGAGTATTTGAGAAATTAGAATAATTAGAAATTGAAATTCTACCACTAATATTTTGTGCATTTTCTTTCTTATTAGATTTAATTTGTTCAACTGTTTTAGCTGTGTCTATTATATTGATTAACGTATCTTTGATTATTTTATTATTATTTGTTATAACAACATTAGTTTTTGCTATAATTTTATCATTTACATTAAATTTTGTTTGTAGTAAATTACTACAAACAACCGATGTTGATGAAAGATTTTTAACAATTAAAACTGGGGTGATTTCATTATTAATAATACTAAATAATGTATCTCCAACTAAAATTCCTTCAGTAGATTTAAATTTAACATAAGTATTTTGCGAGCTTAAAAAAGAAACAAAACCCTCAACATTTTCAAATTGAGTTTGTGCTCTTGGAGTAATCCAAAATAGAATAATAAAAAATATAATAAATAAAAATTTCATTTTTAAATTTAAAATTAGTCTCCACCATCTCCTCGTGGATGACACCTATAACAAGCGTCACTATTAAACGAATACCCACCAACATCATTATGCTTATTATCCATTTCCGACTGATTGTGTTCATGACAATTTATACAGCTAAACGAAGTGCAGTTAATTGGATTAGTGTGGCATTGGTTACATGCTATACCACTATGCTTACCCGAGCTAATTGGGAAATATGTATTATCGTGTTCAAAATTAACTGGTTTCCAACCAGGGTTTGTTGTATGGCATAACGTGCAATTTTTTGGATAACACGACCCAACATGTACTGGATTTGTTGTTGCATTATAATCACTTTCGTGACATGAAAAACAATCTGTTGAAAGATTTGAATAATTATTGTTTTTATGACAACGTGCACATTCAACATTGGCATGGCCTAAAGTAAGTGGGAAAAAACTATGATTAAAACCAGCGCCACCCCATTGGTATGCATATATATAATGACATTGCGAACATTCTGTTGAAAAGTTTGCAGTTAAATGATTTGGAGCAGTTGTCGACATATAATTATCTCTATGACAATCTAAACATTCTACACCGAGCACATCATAACGATGTAATGATTCTGACTTATGACATTTTTGACATTCGGTCATTGTATGAACTCCTAAAAGTGGAAATCTACTCTGTTGGTGTATTGTTGTAACATTATTCACAATCCAAGATTCTGGTGTATGGCATTTATTACAATCACTACCTAAAGAATTACTATGTATATCAGAATGACAACCAACGCATTCACTTTTCGATTTTGCTTCAGAAAACACTAAAGTTGGATGACACATTTTACAATTTACTTCTTTGTGCTGACCTAATAACGGCAATTTTGTTGTTGAATGGTCGAATGAATATATTTCTTTATCTAACATCCAGCCTTTAGAACTATGACAAGTACTACAACTTATTTTAAAATCCTTTCCGTGAGGAGAATCAGTAAATAAGCTTATTAAATAAAACACAAACGGAATAATTATGAATGACAGGATTCGCATTTTACAGATATTTTATATTGTATATATTTATTTTCGTCTTTAACCTTATGGCACTTTACACATTGCACATTTTCATGTTTTCCAGTTAACTTAAATTGTGTATTGTTATGATTAAATTTTGTTGGTTTCCAATTATCAAATTCGTGACATTTGTTACAGTCTGTAACTCCATTTATTTCGAACTGTTTAAAGTGCTTATCAATATGGCAACTCGTACAATTGCTTGATAAATTTAAAAACTTTTGCACTTTGTTGCCATTAGCATTTAAAATAAAATGACACTTACTACAAATCTGTTTTGAATGAGCACCCAAAAGAACAAATTTTGTTTTATTATGGTCAAAATTTATTTCACTCCATTTATTAACTACATGACAAACTTTACAATTATTTTCGGGATAATATTTTTTATCAATTATATCTTTATGAATATCGACATGGCAATCAACACATTCCTTACCAATATCTTTAAAAATCCATTTATCTGTTTTTTTATGACAACTAAAACAAGGAGTTGCAATATGCGAACCTTGTAATACAAAAGAACCAATATTATGTTGCTCAATTGTGTATGAAAAATTTACAAAGCCAGTTGTATTATGGCAAGTAGAACAATCGGGCGAAACACCATCTTTTGCAAATTGATTTTTATGGTAATCGATATGACAATCGTTACATTTTTGATATTTTAATGCGGTTGTGTATTTGGCTTTATGACACAATTTACATTGAACCGTTAAATGTTTATCTTCGAGTTTATACTTTGTTTTACTATGATCGAAATTACTAATTCCTTTAATCTCGTGAAACGATTCACCAGAATGACATTGTGTGCAATTCTGTCCAAACTTATTTTTATGAACATCTTCGTGACAATTTGTACATAATTTATATTGTAAACCAGTAAATTTTTGAAACTTATAACTTCCTTTAATATCGATTTTATGACACTTTATACATTCAACATTTATATGTTTACCTGTTAATTGAAATTTAGCAGTTGTATGTTTAAATTTTGGAGCCTTTTTAAAAGATTCGGCATCGTGACAATTTAAGCAATTTGTAGATAAAGTT
This sequence comes from Bacteroidales bacterium, assembly GCA_036171595.1. Lineage (GTDB taxonomy): Bacteria > Bacteroidota > Bacteroidia > Bacteroidales > GWA2-32-17 > GWA2-32-17. The sequence continues at coordinate 8,205 of JAVHRJ010000442.1, read as the reverse complement.
TTCTGATGGTAATCGGCATGGCAACTTAAACATGATGTTTTAAGACCTAAATATGTAAATTTTTTAACTTTAATTTTCTGGTTACTAATATTTTTTACAGCATGACAATCGACACATTTCTTTTTACTATGAACTACAGATAATGCAAATCCAGATAAATTATGATTAAATTTTTCAGTCTCAAATTTCACTATTTGAAATGTTCTACCATGGTGTTCGTTATGACAAGTTGCACATTGTTTTCCCTTGATATCCTTAGAAACATGGTAACCTTTATTTTGTGTAATACGTTCTTTTAATTCAGAATGACAAGATAAACATTTTTCGTTTGAAACTTTATCACCCAAAACATGACATTGAGTACAATTTGAAATTCCTTCTAAATTACTATGATAACTTGATAACTCGCCAGGAGAAATTTGAGCATTGGCAACAATAACAAAAAGTAATAATAGAAATACTATATTTAAATATTTATTAAAAATCATAAATTAATTAAACATTTTGTTTAATGTTTTAAAATTGCATCACCAAATTTTTTAGTGATATTAATTCCAATTTTCTGTAAAAACTGTGTTGGAAGCTCACCTCCAGCAAAAATATATACTAAATCGTTTAAAATAGTTTGCTCCGAATTATCATTTAAATTTGAAATTACAACCTTTTCTTTTTCAATTTTTACGAGATTTGTATTAAACCTTACATCTATACTACCATTATTAATTGCAGTATTTATTTTTTCGCTATTCATAGGTTTTATACGACTGAAATTCTCACTTCGATACGATAAAATAACTTTATTTTGACCAGCGAGCATAAGTGCCGACTCAATAGCCGAATCGCCTCCACCAACAACCACAATGTTTTTATTTTTAATAATTTCAGGTTCTAATAATCGATATGCAACCTTCTCTGAAATTTCTCCAGGTATATTTAATTTTC
>JAVHRJ010000442.1:0-7163 GCA_036171595.1 Bacteroidales bacterium | reverse complement strand
TCTAATAATCGATATGCAACCTTCTCTGAAATTTCTCCAGGTATATTTAATTTTCGAGGAGTACCACGACGACCAATTGCCAACAAAACTTTTTTTGTTGTATATTGTTCTTTATTTATTGTTTCAATTTTAAAACACTCTTGTTCATTTATTATTGTTTCAACTTTCGAGTTTTCTTTTACCTCTATTTTATTTGTGCTAATAACAGTTTTCCATAAATCAAGAAGTTCGGACTTACTTGTTTCATATAGCTTAACTTTACCAAATAGAGGCAAATCCATTGGAGCAGTCATTACAATTTTAGAACGAGGAAAAGTATAAACAGTTCCACCTAAAGTATCTTGTTCTAATACTAACGCTTTTAAATTATGTTTTTTTGCATTTAGCGATGCAGATATTCCTGCTGGCCCAGCACCAACAATAATTAAATCGTAAGTTGCTTTATGATTTTTGTCCAATGATTTAACAATATTCTCAACAGCTTGTTTTCCTTGTTCAACAGAGTTTTTAATTAAACCCATTCCACCTAATTCGCCAGCAATATAAACTCCAGTAACATTTGTTTCGAAATTTTGATTAACATGAGGCAAATCTACTCCTCGCTTTTCGGTTCCAATACAAAGTGTTATTGCTTCGGTAGGACAAGCATGAAAACATGCACCATGACCAATACAACGTGAAGCATTTATTATTGTAGCTCTTCCATTTTGAATTCCCAAAATATCTTTTTCGGGACATGCCACTATGCAAGCACCTGTTTGAATACAGTTTTCACCAACCACAGGATGCAACGAAACTGGTTCATATAAACCATCTTCTTTTGCTTTTTTTATTTTTTCATCAACAATTTTTGATTTTTTCTTTTGTCTAATCAAATAAAAAGCAATTGCAATAACACAAAGTATAAATACAGCCGAATAAATAATAATATTTTCTAATAATACCTCGCTCATAAATTAAAAAATCCATTTGTAACCAAATAATATTGTTATAACAACATGAATAATCATTACTATAAGCATTATAAAAGCAAATGGCAAATGGGCTAAATGCCAATATTTTAACAAATTTTGCATTTTAACTAATCTGTCAATTTTTCTATTTAATGATATTTCAGCTTTTACAATGTTTAATATTTTTTTATTGTCGTTACCTATAATATTGTTTTTATTCAATAACGATTTAACTTCATTTAAAACCTTTCTACTATAGAAATAAGATTTAATAAAATTACCTTTAAATTTGCTTTTAGTTATTTCTACAATAATTTTTAAATTGTCGACACCTATATTTTTAATATTTCCAATAACAGTTTCTAAATTTATTTTCAAATTTTCAACTTCGTTTAAGCTTAGTTCAGTTCCATCAACCGATCTTGGAATTTGTATGTAAATAAATCTTCCGATAATTCCACTTAAAAATACTGCAACCATGCTCCAAAAGCTAATTGCAACTATTCCACCAAATTTAAATGACGTATGAAAAAGCACTAAAATTGGACCTAAAGTGCATAAAAATATATGAAACTCTAACCAATGTTTTAACAAACCTAATCGCGAAAAAATCCTATATCTTTTTCTTAACATATAAGAGAATACCCCTATTATCATTAACAAAGAACCTAATATTCCTAATCCATGACCTATCGAACCGCTTGGTTTTAAAATTGCATACAAAGGATGAAAATATCTTTCTTCAATACTAACTTTATAAAACGAAACGCCAATATAACTTAAAGTAAAAATAGCCACAACAACTATCAATACTAGTAAAGTTATAAAAATTAAATGATTTACCTTTGACATAAATAATTTAAGTAATGGAGTGCAAAATTAACAATAAATAGCAAACTATCAAAATTAAAAATTTGCAATGAATTATTAGAAAATTAAAGACATGTTATTAAGCATTTTACATTATTTTATATTTAATAAAAAACTATTCGTATAAATTATCTAATTTTACAATGAATATTATAATAAAACATATAAAAGAACAGAGTATGACAGATAAATTTTCTATAATCGATATTGACAGATTATATAATATAATTGAAAAGGATTTTACAGAACGAAAAGAGATTTTTGGGATTCCAGAAGAACTTTTTTTTAATCCATCAATAACTGATAATTTTAAAATATCACGATACAATAAAATACTCGAAACTCCAATTGGTGTTGCTGCTGGCCCCCATTCTCAAATGGCACAAAACATAATATCTGCTTGGCTATGTGGAGCAAGATATATAGAATTAAAAACTATTCAAACTCTTGACGAACTAAATGTTTCAAAACCTTGTATCGATATGCAAGACGAGGGATACAATTGCGAATGGTCGCAAGAGCTTAAAATAAAAGAATCATACGAAGAGTATTTAAAAGCTTGGATTATAATTCACGTTTTACAACACAAATTTGGTTGGAACAACTCAAACGGAATTGGTGTAATTTTCAATATGAGTGCTGGATATAACATGGAAGGAATACTAAATGATAATGTCCAATTTTTCTTTAACAAAATGCACAATTGCAGTATCGAAAAAAATAATTTTACAGAGTTACTAAAACCAATATACCCCGATATAACAAAAATCACAATTCCCGATATAATTTCTGATAATATAACATTATCCACAATGCATGGTTGTCCACCAGATGAAATTGAAAAAATTGGATATTATTTAATTACCGAAAAAAAACTTCATACTACAATAAAACTAAATCCAACATTACTTGGTGCAAAAGATTTACGATATATTTTAAATGATAAATTAAAATTTAAAACCCAAGTTCCAGATATTGCATTTGAACACGATTTAAAATTTGAAGATGCTATAAAACTAATTAAATCATTGCAAAAAGTTGCTTTAAATAACAATGTGCAATTTAACATTAAGCTAACAAATACTTTAGAAAGCATAAATTTTAAAAACATCTTTCCAGAATCGGAAAAAATGATGTACATGAGTGGGCGTGCATTACACCCAATAAGCATAAATCTTGCTAAAAAACTTCAAAACGAATTTAATGGAGAATTAAATATTTCTTTTAGTGGTGGTGCCGATTGTTTTAATATTTCAGATATTTTAAATTGTGGATTACAACCTGTAACAATTTGCTCAGATATTTTAAAACCTGGTGGCTATGGCCGTCTTTCGCAATACATCGAAAACTTAAGAAATATAAAAACAGAAAAAAACAAACTTGAATTTCTAAACAAATATGCTGAAAAAGTAATTTCAGAAAAGTCTTATTTCTGCGATTCTTTTCATACCCCTAATATCAAAACAAATAGAGAATTAAATTATTTTGATTGCATACACCCTCCATGTGTAGACACATGTCCAACAAACCAAGATATTCCAGATTATTTATACTTAACATCAATTGGCGAATTTGAGAAGGCTTTTGAGGTAATTTTAAAGAAAAATCCATTTCCGTCTTCATTAGGAATGGTTTGCGATCATTTGTGCCAATCAAAATGCACAAGAATAAATTACGATAACAACATACAAATTAGAGAAGTAAAAAGATTTATTGCAGATTACGGGAATAGTGAAAATTTTTTAAAACCAACTAAAGAAAACGGATTAAAAGTTTCTATTATAGGTGCAGGTCCATCGGGCTTAGCTTGCGCATATTTTTTAAGATTAGCAGGCTTTAAAGTTAATGTTTTCGAAACCAAAAATATTGCTGGTGGTATGGTTTCTGATGCAATTCCAACTTTTAGATTAAAAATTGAATCAATTCGAAAAGACATAGAAAGAATTAAAAATCTTGGAGTACAAATTAATTATAATTTTAAAATTGATAAAAATTCATTTATTAACATTAAGCAAAATAGTGATTATATTTACATTGCAACTGGTGCACAAAAATTCAAAAAACTAGGTATAGAAGGTGAAAATACAAATGGAGTTTATGATGCATATGAATTTCTTTATTCAATAAAAAATAATATTAATGTAAATATTGGGAATAATGTTATTATTATTGGTGGTGGAAATACGGCAATTGATGTTGCTCGAACTGCAAACAGATTAATTCCTAAAAACGGTAAAGTTAAAGTAATATACCGAAGAACCATAAATGAAATGCCTGCCGATGCTGAAGAAATTACTGCTTTAATTGATGAAGGAATAGAAATTATTGAACTTGTCGATCCTAAAAAAATAATTTCTGAAAACGGTAAAGTAAAATCAATTATTTGCTCAAAAATGAAATTAGGAAATATTGATTCTAGCGGTAGAGCAAAGCCAATAAAAATCGAAAACTCAGAATTTGAAATAATTGCCGATTCAATAATTCCAGCAATTGGACAAGATATTGATATTGACTTTATTGAACCAGAATTATTAAGAACAAACTCTTTTCGTAATGTTAAAGTGTCTCGTCATTCCGAACTTGGTTCGGAATCTCATATAGAGAAAAACAAGATGCTGAAACGAGTTCAGCATGACGAAAGTTATGAAACCCAAATAAAAAATATTTTTATTGGTGGCGATGCCATGCGAGGAGCAGCAACAATTGTAAAAGCTGTTGGCGATGGACGAAAAGTTGCTTCACAAATTTTAAAACGTGCAGGAATAAATTACAATTTTGAACCAGAAAAAATTAATCGTAAATTAAATTACAAAGATTATTTAATTAAAAAATCAATACGCGAAAAATCGAAACAAATTGCAGAATTAGATTTAGAAAATCGAAAGAATTTCGACATCGTAATTTCACCACTCACAAAAGAGCAAGCAATTGCCGAAGCCAAGCGTTGCTTGCTATGCGATGATGTTTGTAGTGTATGTGTATCAGTATGCCCTAACAGAGCAAATTACAGTTATATTATTGAACCAAGAAACATAAATTTATATAAAGCAATTAAAATTTTTGATAAAACAAGCATCGAAAACATTGGCGTTTTAAACCTCAAACAAAAAACTCAAATACTTAATGTTGGCGACTTTTGCAACGAATGTGGAAATTGCACAACATTTTGCCCAACAAATGGCAAACCATTTAACGACAAACCAAAATTTTATTTAACCGAAAAAAGTTTTAACGCAGCAAGCAATGGTTTTATGCTTAACAAATCACAAAACAATACAATTTTACTTCATAAAACAAATAACAAAATAAGTAGTCTTTGTTTAAATGACAATGAATTTATTTACGAATCGGAATATGTAAATGCTACATTTAACAAAGTAAAGTTCGATTTAAAAAATGTTGAATTTTTAAATAAAAACGTCAACGAATTTGAATTTATAGAGGCTGCTCAAATGTTTACACTATTTGATGGTGCTAAGAATTTGTACTAAACTTGTTTCACAATATTTTTTCTTCAATAATCACTTTAAAAATCATATTTGCAATTTCATCGTGTCCTGCTTGACTAACATGAATTCCGTTTTCAAAAAACATTGGGATATTGTTACTTGTTACATTTTTAATAAGACTTAAATATTTAATCGATTTTTCTTTTGTTAACAATTCAAATATATTATTTATTTCTTTTGAAAGTTTATCTTCAAACTTTGAGAAAGGTCTTAATACAGGTCCAAGCAACAAAAAATTCACATTCCCATTAAAACAAACATCTCGAATCTGTAAAATAGTACTTTTTAAAACATTTAAAGCATATTTTTTATTTCCAATTAAACTTCCTAACAAATAATTTGTTTCACGTAAAAAATGATAAACCTTACTTTCTTTTTTAATAATATTCTCTTGAGCGTTAACTCGAATTTGTGAAAGTAAATCAAATTTTTCAGGATAAAATATTTTTAAATATGGAAGATTTAATGCGTGTTTTATTTTTCCATCATTATTTAAATACCTATAATACAATTTCGACATTCTCATTATTGGCTCCGCTCTAAGATGAAATATTAGTAAATTAATATCATTCACTTTTTGTAATTCAATAATTTTTTCTAAACATTTTGAAATTCTTTCATAGCGTATTGTTATTATTTCAACATTCTCTGAATACCCCTCTAACATTTTTTTTAAATTCTGATGATATAAGCAATTAAATGGGATATTATGTTGATTTGTAAAACAACCACCTACAATAGCAATTTTCATATATCATTTTTTTTCAAAACTTTTTTTGCTAACTCATATTCTTGTGGACTAATTAAAACTCTTTTTTCGTCAATTGCAAAAAATCTATTATCTATTTTATATTCTTCAAACTTTTTAATTATTTCACTTGCTATTTCTAATTTATTATAATTGTTTTTAATTGCATAAATTAAGGATAAATCTGGATATTGTTTTATATTATAACATAACAAAGTTTGTTTTAAACATAAGGTTATTTGTCCAGTAATATTATCAAATGATTTATTTTTAAATAACACTTTAGAAAAATATTCTTCGTCTTCTAAATTAAGTAAGGGCGAATTAATTATTTGTTTTCCTGCAAATTTAGTATAATACACAAGTTGTTTTATCCAGTTCCAATATTCCGCTGTGTTTTGATGAAAAAAAGGAAAATATTTATTACTCAAATTAAAGTCACAATGACCAAATGCTATTCTAATAAATCTACTATCTTTTAATGATAAAATTTCTTTAATGTTTTCAAATCCCTTATTTGTCTCAATTATTGGAATTATTTCTATTACACTTTGAGATATGTCTTTAAGCAATTTCTCAACCTGCTTATAATTTTCAACTTTAGGCAAGAAAACACAATTAACATTTCCCAATATACTAATAGCCTTAATGTCATTATTATAATTTATGGTTTCAGTTCCGTTTATTCGAAAACCAATTTGAGTTAATTTAATTCTGGAAGATATATCTTTAAGTCCTTTAATTATAGATTCTCGATGACTATTTTTTAGAAAATTTGTTTGATTTTGTTTAGAAGAACTAATACTATCTTCAAAATCAAAACAAATAATTCCGTCACAATTTTCAACTTTTTCAAAGAAGACGATAAAATTTTTATCAATATTTTTTGTAAAGTGATATGGCTTAATTTTGTAATTCATTATTATGCATTAGTAATTCGATTGTGTGATTTTTACAGATAACACATTTATTTTAAATCGATTACTTTCAAATAGCAAATTCTCAAATATTATCTTATAATCGAAACCACACCAGATATTGGTTCTATATCATCTAATTTAACAATGTACATATAAGAGCCCA
>JAVHRJ010000441.1:0-2380 GCA_036171595.1 Bacteroidales bacterium | reverse complement strand
TTATATTCTCAAAATTTCGGATTAGGTGCCGAAGGTATTTACAATTTTCAAACTAAAAGTATTGGTGCAGGCATAAGGGGCGAATTTATTAAAAATGAAATAAGCATTGTTCCCCAAATAGCATATTATCCCGGTTTTAATAAAGTTTCTGAATTTTATTTAGGTGCAAGTTTACATTTTAACATTATTAGCTATGGAACCTATATGTTATATGGCATTATTCACGGTTCATATAATGGTTGGATTAATTACAAAAGTTCACCAATGGAAAATGCTAAATTTTCAAATTGGGATATAGATGGTGGGCTAGGTATTAGAACAAGTAAATGTATTCGACCTTTTTTGGAATTTAGGTATAATGTTAAATGGCGAGAAACTAATTTAAGATTAGGCGTTATGTATATTTTTAATTGTAAAGAAAAAGGAGGAAAGTCGCGTAAAGCAAAGGCAATGTCATGTCCAGCATACAAATAATAAAACTAATAAAATTACAATCATCAAAAAACAAAATTCAAATAAATATTAATTATAATATCCAAATGAAAAAAAGGAAATATTCTTGTTTTGGATTTGATTTTTTAAAGATTTGGAATTTGTTTATATTTTGACTATTGTTATTTGAGATTTAATAAACAAACAATAATTTTAAATAAAAAAATATGAAAACTAAAAATTTTTTAATGAACTTGTTTTTTATTTCAATAATTGCATGTGCGCTATTGATTTCAAGTTGCTCAAAAAAACGTATAGAACCTAAAGAAGAACAACTTAATAGTTACGAATCGATGAACAGTTATTATGATTCAAAAAAACAACAGGAACAGGAATTTGTAATTGACACATCGGGTAGTGGTCCTATTACTGGAAATCAGGGAACAAAACTTTGGATTTCAAAAGAAAAATTGATGTTTCCAAATGGCGACAGTGTTCAATGGCCTTATACTGTTAAATTAATTGAACTTTATACGCCAAAAGACATGATTTATTATCAAATGCCAAATGTTTCAAATGGTGCATTGTTAACAACAAATGGAGAAGTAAGAGTTAGAGCTTTTAAAAACGGACAGGAATTATTGCTACGTCCAGGTTGTACTTGGACAGTAGAAATGCCAAACTCAAACCCATTGGCTAACATGAAAATATATTATGGAGTAGAAAGTACTTATGTTAACTGGACAAATATTCCTGCTGATAATTTTAATACATCTGCGTATGGATATACAGGTAATATTGCAAAACTCGGATGGGTTAATTGTGGAAAACTTGCTTCGGTTTCTACATCAACAACAAATTACACATTTACCTCATCAACAGATGACTTGCAAAATGTTAGTAAATTTATTTATTTCCACAATGTTAAAAGTTTGATGCAGGTTTATGGCTCTACATCTGGAGCATTACCTTTAAACGAAAACATTAAAATAATTTTAATCGGAATTAATGGTTCTCAATTATACAATTATTACAACGAAACACAAGTTAGTTCATCAAATCAAATAACAATAACAATGAGCACAATTTCAGATGCAGGTTTAACAGCTATTCTTGATACTTTATAAATAATATTGCCACAAATTTCACAAATTTTCACAAAAAAATTAATCAGTGTTCTCTGTGTAATCTGTGGCAAAAAAAAAATAAAAATCATGAACAATTCAATAAACGTATTAATTACAGGTGCAGCGGGCAACTTAGGCGGATTGCTTGCAAAACATTTAAAACAAAATGAGAGCATTAATTTGAATTTAATGATTCATAAAAAATACGTTGCTCAAGAATTAAAAAACACAAAAATAAAAGTTATTAGTGCAGACCTTTCAAAAAAGGAAACATTATACTCAGCACTCGAAAACATTGATGTAATAGTTCATTTTGCAGGAATTTTATTCAAACCAAATCCAGAAAAATTTTTACCTGTTACAAACACAGAATATTTTAGAAATTTAGTTGATGTTGCAATAGAACAAAATGTAAAACGAATTATTTTATGCAGCTTTCCACATGTTGAGGGCGAAACTTTTCCCGATAAACCAGCAATAGGTAAATTAGACGGCAAGCCCACTTCCGCTCATGCACGAACACGGTTAGAAGAAGAAAAATACATGTTTTTAAAAGCAGAAAATAATTCTTTTGAGGCCGTATCGTTACGACTTGGAATGGTTTACGGCAGAGGAATATTAATGATGGATGTTGCAAAATTACTTGCAAAATATTGGCTACTTGGTATTTGGAAAAAACCCACATGGGTTCATTTTATTTCAACAATCGATTTTCTTAAAGCATTTGAAAATGCAATAATAAAACCAAATATTAAAGGCATTTACCATTTAGGCGACGATGGCGTTCAAACATTACAAGATTATTTTGAAGTTGCCTGCCC
>JAVHRJ010000440.1:0-2383 GCA_036171595.1 Bacteroidales bacterium | reverse complement strand
ATACTTTTGGGGCTCTTTTTTTGTTCCCAGCAAGATATTGAAACCATCCGCCAACCGAAATAGTAAGTTTGGCATTAATTCGCTCGTTATTCTCGATAATCCATTTTTCTTGTCTTCCTACACCCAATCCAACGAATAATATATCTGGTCCCAACTTATTAATTTGGTTTAATACCTGATCTGTTTTGAATTCATAACCGCTATGGACTCCAACTATTTGAATATGTGGGTATTTAGCTTGAACATTTTGCTGTAAATAATTCAATACTTCATCGCTGTCGCCAAAGAAAAACACTTTTTGTGTGTGTTTGTCAGCATAGTTCAAAATATGTTCCTGAATATCAGTACTAACATGCTTACGGTTTCTTTTTCTTAAAAAATAGCTTATATAGATATAGATAGCGGTAGAATCTGGATAAGCAAATATATTATTTGGTATAACCAGTTTGTTCTCGTAACAGTAATTCAACACGTTAAAATCAGCATATATTATTTTTTTTCGTGAAATCGGTAGGGGGTTAAAAAAATCGGTGTTAATTTCAGCTAATTCAACCCAATATCTTGAATCTGTAAAAAAGGCATTAAAAGAATTTCTTGTAGTTTTAGATAAAATTGAGAAATACGAAAACCAATAAATAATTCTATATCTAACTCGTGCTTCTTTCCACATAATGAAAAGTCGATTTGGGAGAAAAGAAACAAAATAAGCTAAAAATATTTTGAAATTAGTTAATAAAACGAATTTATATCTCCATTGCTTTCTTGCTGTTTTCGTGTCCCCCCAAAAATATTCTCTCCAACCGCAATAGGCATATTCTTCTCTCGTATTTGTAAGCTTAAAAAATTTACTAGGAGAATTATAATACGAACTCTGAATATCGTAATGACGCTTATGTTTTTCTATTGAATTATCATTCGAAAGAGAATTTTTTCTATACCGATTAAACATCAGAACTTCTGGTATATTGGCAAAAGTCACAATATTCATTAATCTCAACCACAGCTCATAATCTTCATAAATTTCAGTAGAGTAGCCTCCATTCAGCAAAATAATGTTTCGATCATAAATACAACCAGGATGCGCTAAATAGGAGTGCAATAATAATCCTTTTGAAATTTCTTCATGCCCTGTTGGGGTCTTGACTAGATATTTAATTTTTTCTTTCTGAAATATTGCATACCATGAGGAGAGAACGTCTACTTTTGGATTAGATTTTAAAAAAGCTAACTGCTTTTCAAGTCTCATTGGATGAGCTATGTCATCTGCATCCATTCTAGCAATTAAATTATAAACTGCCTTTTTTAATCCATAATTTAAAGAATCGGATATACCCGTATGCCCTTTTTTAATATAACAAATGCGTGAATCCTTAAAATGGGAAACTACTTCTTCTGTATTATCAGTCGAACCATCATCAATAATTAAAAATTCAAAATCTTTAAAAGTTTGTTTTAATATGCTTTTAACTGCTGATGAAATATACGTGGCGCAGTTATATGTTGGCATAAGAACCGTTATTGGACTGTCATAAGTATTCAATATTACGACTTATTGATAAAAATTGATTTATATAACTAAGATATCGTACAATATAATTTTTTTAGTTTATGAACTGCAATATCAATAGAGAAATTATTAATTAAAAAATTATAGAAATTATTTGTCATCTTCTGTAATGCATTAAAGTTTTCGACGGAATAAATTATTTTTTTTGTTAAAACAATTGAATCCCTTTGAGGGAAAATTAGTCCATCAACAAAATCTTTGAAATGGCCGTGTAAGGCTAAAAAATCAGAAGTAATTATTAAGTTTTTCGTCATCCCAGCTTCCAGTATGGAAATTGGAAAACCCTCTGATTCCCAATGGCTTGGGAAAATAAAGATATCTGTTTTTTCGAGAGTATTAATCAAAGGCTTTAGGTTTCCTATATATTCAACCCTAATTTTATCTTTCTTGATTCTTTCTATTAGATGGCTCAGTCTTTCTCCTTCACCAGCAAGATAAAATTGTGCTTTTAAAAAAATATTATCCGGCAGCATTTTTATTGCATCCAAATAAGTATCAAATCCCTTTTCTTCAATAAATCTTCCTGCAGCTATTATTTTGATTTGTGTGTTTGGTTTGGGCATAAAAACTATTTTAGGTTCTATCCCACACCTTATTACTTTTATTCTTAAAGGATCAAGTAAAGGATATTGCTTAATAAGGTAATTTCTTATTTGGTTATTAACCACGACATGGTAATCAGAACTTAACAATTTAAGTTTACCCTCGTTAAAGAATAAATTATGATGCGTTTGAATTGTTCTGACTTTACTGAGAAACTTCGCAAACTTAGCAATATTAGCCGCATAATGGGTTTGCGAATGAATAATATTTATA
>JAVHRJ010000439.1:0-2387 GCA_036171595.1 Bacteroidales bacterium | reverse complement strand
TTTGTAACGGTTTGACATTGACTGCGGTTAAATGCCCAGCTTTTTCAAGTGCCAAACGTTATGGGCAAGTTTAAGAAAAGACATTTTAGACAACATAGTTAATGTTAGGAATAAATAATAAAACCAAAATAATATGAAAAAGACTTGTCTCTCTGTATGTTTAATGCTTATTTCAGCATTAGCTTTCTCACAATGGACATGGCAAAACCCATTACCTCAGGGTCAAACTTTAAATTCAATTTATTTTTTAAATTCGACAACTGGTTATGCCGTTGGAGAAGCTGGAGTAATTATTAAAACAAACAATGCTGGAAATAGTTGGACAGTTTTTTCAAATGTAACAAATTTAAACTTATATTCAGTTTTTTTTACTGATACCAATACAGGTTATGCTGTAGGCTATTATGGAATAATTCTTAAAACAAGTAATGCTGGAAATACATGGACGACATTATCAAGTGGAACTAATAATAGTTTAAATTCAGTTTATTTCACTGATGTCAATACAGGTTATGTTGTAGGATTTAATGGTACGATACTAAAAACCACTGATGCAGGAATAACATGGTTATCATTATCAAGTGGAACACCTGAAGGTTTAAAATCAGTATATTTTACAGATGCTAATACAGGTTTTGCTGCTGGTCTTTTTGGCACCATTCTTAAAACAAATAATGCTGGAATATCATGGACATTGTTATCAAGCGGAATAACTAATGATTTAAAGTCGGTTTATTTTACAGATACCAATACGGGATACGCTGTTGGTGGAACCAATTATACTGGAATAAGACTAAAAACAAATGATGCTGGTAATACTTGGACAGTCCTTTCAAATGAAACAACCAATGGAAAATCTTCAATTTATTTTACAGATACAAATACTGGATTTGCTGTTGGCTTTTATGGTACAATTATTAAAACAAGCAATGCAGGTAGTACATGGACAGCATTGGCAAGCGGAATAACTAATGACTTAAATTCTGTTTATTTCACTGATGCAAATACAGGTTATGCTGTTGGGGTAAACGGTACAATTATAAAAACATCGAATGCTGGAAATACTTGGACAACATTATCAAGTGGAAATACTACTTTTTTAACTTCAGTTTATTTTACCAACGCAAATGAAGGATACGCAGTTGGTTCTGATGGAACAATTCTTAAAAAAAACAATACAGGAAATTCATGGACAGCATTGGCAAGCGGAATAATTAATGACTTAAATTCTGTTTATTTCACTGACGCAAATACAGGTTACGCTGTGGGTTGGAATGGAACAATTATAAAAACATCGAATGCTGGAACTACATGGACAGTTTTGTCAAGTGGAACAACTACTTATTTATTTTCAATTTGTTTTACTGACAATAATACAGGTTACGCTGTAGGTTTAGGTGGAACAATTATAAAAACAACGAATGCTGGAATTACATGGACAGCTTTGTTAAGTGGAACACTTAATGATTTATTTTCAGTTTATTTCTTAAATAACAATATAGGGTATACTGTTGGGCTTAGCGGAAAAATTCTTAAAACAAATAATGCTGGAGCTAACTGGACAAGCTTACCAAGTGGAACAACTGATGATTTATGGTCAGTTTATTTTACAGATTCCATTACAGGTTATGCTGTTGGAGATGGTGGAATACGTAAAACAAACAATGCTGGTAATATATGGACAGCTATCGAATCATCTGGTCCTTTCCGCTCAGTTTATTTCACTAATACTAATACAGGATATGCTGTTGGTTGGTACGGAAAAATACTTAAAACAAATAATGCAGGAAATACATGGATAACTTCATTAAGTGGAACATCTTTAAATTTATCTTCAGTATATTTCACCGATGCAAATACGGGTTACGTAGTAGGAAACTATGGGGCAATTTTAAACACCACAAATGGTGGTGAAATTGATATTAAAGAAATTAAAATTTCAGAATCACAAATTAATCTATATCCTAATCCTGCAAATGATAAAATCACAATTTTAATTAATGGTAAATTATCAAAAAAAACTCAGATTAGTATTTTCAATATTCATGGAGAACAAATTATGGACAATAATTTTCATAATCAGGATATAATAGAGCTAAATGTTAGTAATCTAACTAAAGGTATTTATTTAGTGAAAATACAAACAGACAATATGGTTCAAACAAAGGAACTGATAATGAAATAAATATTTTAATGAATGATAAATAAACCAGCCCATAACACCACCTACGATAACAACGAGCAGTAATGGGCAACTTGACACATTTAACATTAAATAAAATTCTTAGCGGTTTGACACCGACTGCAAGTAAATGCTCGTCGTTCCGTAGCTTCAACCGTTAGCTACTATATTAATAAAAAAAGGTTCTTTGGCTTTTTGACAATTT
>JAVHRJ010000438.1:0-2392 GCA_036171595.1 Bacteroidales bacterium | reverse complement strand
CTCATTCTTGACGTTTTCTTATCTGACACTGAGTTTTCTTACAAGAACTAGTTATATCTTGCGTTTTGTACCACTGGTTTTACCAGTGGTTATTCAAATTAAATCCCTTCGGGATTAATATAAAAATGAAGTGAGAAATGTTAACTTATTATATTTTTTTTTCTGAAATACGATTGAACTACATAAAATGATTGGAATGATAACAGTGCAATGTCTATGTTTAAAAATTATCTTTGCCTTTAGAATTTAATATATAAATCATGACAATTGAACAATATATTGACAGCATAAATAAACGCTACAAACTTGGTAATGCAACTGAACACACGTTTAGAGGCGACTTGCAAAATCTTATTGAATGTTTAGTTCCTGAAATCAGAGCAACCAATGAACCAAAAAGACAAGCTTGTGGAGCACCTGATTATATTCTTACAAAAAAAGATATTCCGGTTGGTTTTATTGAAGCAAAAGACATTGGCGACAAAGACCTTGAAGGAGTGAAGAAAACTGGAAACAAAGAGCAGTTCGACAGATATAAGGCATCGTTAAACAATTTGATATTTACAGATTATTTGGAATTTCATTTATATAGAGACGGTCAATTTATTACAAAAGTAACAATTGCTGAATTACAAAATGGAACTATTAAATCAATACCAAATAACTTTGCAACATTTACTAATTTAATAAAAGACTTCTGCGTTCATGTAGGACAAACAATTAAAAGTTCAAAGAAACTTGCTGAAATGATGGCCGGCAAGGCTCGTTTACTTGATGACGTAATTGAAAAAGCATTAACAAGTGATGAAGAAAATCAAGCAAACAGCACACTTAAAGACCAATTGACATCATTTAAGCAGGTTTTAATGCATGACATAACAGCAAAAGAATTTGCAGACATATATGCTCAAACTATTGCTTACGGAATGTTCGCAGCACGATTACACGATGAAACATTAGATGATTTCTCTCGACAAGAAGCAGCAGAATTAATCCCGAAATCAAATCCATTTCTACGAAAATTATTTATTTATATTGCTGGTCCTGATATTGACGACCGTATTAAATGGATTGTTGATTCATTGGCAGATATTTTCCGTGCAACAAATGTCGCAGAAATACTAAAAGACTTTGGAAAAACAACACAACAAAACGACCCGATAATTCATTTTTACGAAAACTTTTTAACAGCGTATGATCCTGCACTTCGTAAAGCAAGAGGTGTTTGGTACACACCGCATCCTGTAGTTAGTTTTATTGTCAGGGCGATTGATTATATTTTACAAACAGAATTTGATTTTAAACAAGGAATTGCAGATAATTCAATGACAACAATAAATGTTGCAATTCCCGGAGTTAAAAAACCTCTCGAAAAGCAAGTTCATAAAGTACAATTTCTCGACCCAACAACTGGAACAGGAACATTTATAACAGAACTTGTTTTGCAGATATTTAAAAAGTTTGAAGGACAACAAGGCATTTGGAGTAATTATGTAGAAAATCATCTTATACCAAGATTAAATGGTTTTGAAATACTAATGGCTTCTTATGCAATGGCTCATCTGAAACTTGATTTATTGTTAAAAGAAACAGGATTCAAAGCAACAAAAGAACAACGATTCAGGATTTATTTAACAAACTCTCTCGAAGAATATCATCAAGACACAGGTACATTATTTTCTAATTGGTTAAGCAACGAAGCGAACGAAGCAAATTTTATTAAACGAGATACTCCTGTAATGGTCGTAATGGGAAATCCACCATATAGTGGCGAAAGCTCTAATAAAGGCGAGTGGCTTTTGAAGCTAATGAACGATTATAAAAAAGAACCAGGGGGGAAAGAGAAACTGAATGAACGAAATCCAAAATGGATAAATGATGATTATGTGAAATTTCTGCGGTATGGTCAGCATTTTATTGAGAAAAACGGAAGTGGTATTTTAGCTTTTATAAATCCTCATGGATTTTTAGATAATCCAACATTCAGAGGTATGCGTTGGAACTTACTAAAAACCTACGATAAAATTTATGTAATAGATTTACACGGTAATGCAAAGAAAAAGGAAGTTTGCCCTGATGGAACAGCTGACAATAATGTATTTGATATTGAGCAAGGTGTTTCCATTAATATTTTTGTTAAAAATGGCAAGAAAAAATCAAATGAATTAGGACAGATATTTCATTTTGATTTATTTGGAAAACGCGAAATGAAATATGATTTTCTAGATAAGAATTCGATTTCATCAATTGACTTTAATTCATTTATTCCTTTTAAAAATAATTATTTATTTAAAAAAGTTGATGATACATTATATCAAGAATATAATAATGGAATAAACCCGATTACTTTATTTTTAGTTAATGTAATGGGCTTTCAAACGCATCGAGATAG
>JAVHRJ010000437.1:0-2395 GCA_036171595.1 Bacteroidales bacterium | reverse complement strand
GCCACGAAGAATTGGCTTTGGTAACTGGTGGAAAATCTTCAAATGGTATTTTATCAGGCCATAAATCAAACGAAAGCATTATGGGCCCAAGCTGTTCAGGCACTACATGCAAGGGCGGTTGTACTCCTGGTTGTCAGCCTGGATGTTCCAGTGGTTGCTCATCAGCAGAAGGCAAAGATGGCTATAAATAGCCATTTTAAATAATGTAAAGAGAGAGAATGATTTTTTAATCATTCTCTTTTATTTAAATATTAGTAGAATATAGAAAAAATTATTTAATAAAAATATGATAATTAAAAAAAACGAGCCAAAGCTAACTCTTATTTGTAATTGTACAAAATAGAATATTATAGAAACTGCTTTTAAAGATGTCAACAATTAATAATATTACAAGAAATGAATTTGAATTAGATTGTCATCTAGTGAATGCTTTGCAAACGTTGAATTTAATGACTATCATTTACAATTTACATAAAAAACAATTTAATTAACATTAATTATGGATAAGATACTTATATTAAACCCTTATTATATTTTAAGAAATGATATTAAACGTGTGATACTTACCAAAAGTGACGGAGAGGGTATTACAACATTTATTCATCCACTTCAAGCTATGATATTAAGTTTTTTTGACTCTCCTTTGTATTACTTGAAAAACATTAAGCGAATATGCGAAACTCTTAATTTGAAAGAACATGAAATTAACAATTTTACCTCAAAATTAATTGATAATTCAGAAAAGATATGGATAGGAGAAGGTATAAATGCATGTCATTTTCCAGAAAATGTGCTCATAGAAAAACCCGATAATTATATTGAGAGAAATTATAATTACCGAGATTTTATAATGAATGGAAGTAATATTGATTTAAATTCAAAAAGATTTTATATACCAATTGAAACAACGTTAATGATAAATTCGCTTTGTTATACCGATTGTGTATATTGTTATGCGGATAGAAAGTATAAATTTGATTCAAAAATTCCATTTGAAAGAATTTGTGAAATTATTGATGAGGCAAAAAAATTGAATTTTCGCAAATTCGATACTAGTGGTGGTGAATTTTTTCTTTATAAAAATTGGGAAAAATTACTTGAAAAATTAGTTTTAAGTGGATTTAATCCAACTATTCCTACAAAAATTCCTTTAACATCTACTCAAATAATAAAAATAAAGGAAAAGGGCTTAAAACAAATACAAATATCATTAGATTCAACAAGTTCAGAAAATCTTTCTAAACTTTTAAAAGTAACCTCAGAATATTGGACAAAATTACACGAATCTTTTAAAGAATTAGAAAAAAATAAAATGAAATTTCGAGTAAATACTATTATAACTTCTTTAAATTGTAATTATAAAGAAATTGATAAGTTGATAGCATATTTAATGCAGTATGAAAACTTTGAAGAAATAAGTATTGGAGTAGTAGCATACACTCTATACAAATCTAATAAAGAGAACAATAAAATATTTCCAATAAAAAAGGATGTTGATTTATTAACAGAGAAATTAAGGGATAAATACGGATGTAATGAGAAAGTTATTATTTCAAATGTATCGCTACATGCAGATAATTTTCATAAAACAAAAGAATCTTTTTTTGCAAAAGCAATGTGTACTGGTAATCTACATTTATTTTATATTCTTGCTGATGGCAAAGTTACTTTATGTGAAGAATTATATTGGCATCCTAAATTTATTATTGGAGATTTAACTAAACAAAGCATAATGGAAATGTGGAACTCTGATAAAGCGATTGAATTATATAATTTAAAGCAAAATAAAATAAGTGAAAACAGTGCTTGTAAACAGTGTGATTACTTTAATAATTGTAATAAATCGGGAAGTAAGTGTTGGCGTGAAATATTAAAAGTATATGGTAAAGAAAATTGGGATTTCCCAGATCCAAGATGTCCGTTGTCTCCAGAACCAATAAATAATGTTTATATTGACTAAATTTTTTTGTAATGAAATTTAAAAAAGCATTTTCTACACTAATATTTTCAATTATTTGTATAATTTCAAGTTATTCGCAAAAAAATATTATTTCAGGTGTTGTGATTGATAGTTTATCAAAAACTCCATTACCATATGCAACAGTTAGACTAATTGAAAAAAAGAATTTAAAATTGCTAATAGGTACTTTAACCGACACAAGTGGTAAGTTTGTAATACAAAATATTCCATGCATGGAATATATATGTTTAATTGATTTTTTGAGTTTTAATCAAAAACGAATTCCTATTATTATTAAAAAAGATAGTAAATCAATTGAATTAAATAACATTACACTTAGTCCATTAAGAACAAATTTACAAGAAATTATAGTTAAAGGAGAGGCGAAAATTACAACAAAAATTGATCGCGTTGTTTATAAAGTTGATAGTGCTG
>JAVHRJ010000436.1:0-12215 GCA_036171595.1 Bacteroidales bacterium | reverse complement strand
ATCAACTTGTGCATTAAACGGATTAACTTTTTATGGAAGAAATTCGGGCGATTGGGGAGTTCATGATATTGGACATGTTATTTCATTACTTTACGATACTCCGCATGGAGCAACTCTTTCAATTGCTTATCCCGCTTGGCTAAAACATAATTCATTAAAGTTGCAAAAAGAAATTTTGTGGTTAGGTAAAGAAGTTTTTAATGTTAATACAGTAGATGATACAATTATAGAATTTGAAAAATTATTTACAAAATTAAATTGTCCAATTAAACTTTCGCAAATTGATATAACAAATAAAAAAGAAGTTAGTGATTTGCTTATAAAAAACAAAGCTACGGGAATGGTGGTTAAATTAAATAGTAATGATTTAATAAAGATTGTTGATTTAATGTAAATTAACATGCCATATCGCCTGCATTTTTCAAAGCTGATAATAAATTATATGCACCTTTGATAACTATTTTGCTATTTGTTAAATTTAAATCTTTTGGTAAGGTAATTCCTACATATCCATTTTCTGTAACTCCCTTTTCTACTTCAATTGCTTTAAATAATGTAATAAACTTGTTTCCTTCTTTTTTCCTTTCAGAAAAGATAAAAATATAATTTTTGTCTTCAAATGAAAGCACTGCATCTTTTGGAAGGGCCATTACAGAATCATTCTTGGTTTCAATCGTTGCATTCACATACATTCCCGGAATTAAATTTTTATATTCAGCAGTTACATTACAATAAACTTTTATTGTTTTGTCAGCATTTATTGCCTTTCCAACCTGATAAACAACTGCACTCATTTTAATATCTGGCTTGTCAGGAATGTTAAAACTTAATTTCTGACCGATAGAAACCTTGTCAATGTCTTTTTCAAATAGTGTTAATTCTAATGTTAAATTTTGTGTGTTTACTAATTCAACAATAACATCTGTTGTATTAACATATTTCCCAATATTAACATTAACTGCTTTTACAAAGCCATTAATAGGAGAGAATATAGAAACTGTACCACTTATTTTATCAACTTCCAGTTTTTTTGCATCAATTCCTATTAATTTTAATTTCTGTTCAAGTGCAAATAACTTTGATTGTAAGGTTTTGTATTCAGAAATTGCTAGTTGGAATGTTTTTGCTGAATTTATATTTTCTTTATTCAGGTTTTTTTGCCTGTTATATTCAGTTTCGGCATACTCAAGTTTAGATTTATTTTCGAGATAATTTTGTTGCAACTCTATAAAATCTGGATTCTCAATAACTGCAATCACCTGACCTCTGCTCACAGGGCTTCCCTGAACGAGATCAGTACTTTTAATATAACCTCCCATGATGGCAGAAACTGAAACAAGATTCTGTGGCGAAACACTTACAAGGCCATTTACTTTCAACTCACTACTTAACATTTTATTTTCAATAGAACCCAATTCTATATCGGCTGCTTTATATTGTGCATCGTTCATTTCAACAACATTGGCTGGAAGCTCTTCATGATCGCCTGATTTTTCAGTTGAATTATTTTTATTGCCACAACCTACAGTAAACAGACCATATGTTAGAATCAGTAAAAACAATTTTGCATTACTCACAAATAGATTATTTTTCTTTGTGTTCGTGATTGTTTCGCAATCCATTGTATATTTTGTTATCATATTCATAATTCAGTGATTTTAGATTAATTTAATTTTCCTAGAAATTTATCAATGGCAATAATTGACAGGTTATAGTCATTCAAAGTCTTTAAGTAATTTGATTTTATGCTCAATGCTTTATCCAGGTTTAGTATATACTCTACATAATCAATATTACCTCCTTGATAACTTTTTTCTGCATGCATAATTATTAAATCAGCTTGTTTAATGGCATTATTTTCGTAATATTCAAGGCTTGACTTCAGTTTTGAGTATTCTTCAATCATTATTTTTAACTCGCCCTGAGCAACTAAATTATAGTATTCATAATTGTTTTGGGCAATTTGTTCATTAATTTTTTTTGCACGAATCTTTGCTGACTGAGAAAAAAATAAAATTGGAATAGCAACGCCCACCTGCACACCCTTAAACCGATATGCATTATCCAAATCTTTATTTGTTTGATTAAAATAGCCTACCGATAAATCAGGCATTAGTTTTAATCTTTCAACTTGAGTTTCACGTTTACTTATTTCGACTTGTTGTTTAATAATTGCCAGTGACGGATTGTTCGCTATTGCTGAACTATCAAAAGCAAATGCAAAATTAATTTTGTATAATGTTGTATCAACGAGCACAACAGATTCTTTTGCATTTATCAGAATCTGCAATTTTTGTTGATTAATTAAAATATCTGACTTAACCTGTTTAATAAAGGTTTTAATTTCCATAGATTGGGTTTCGGCAGTAATTTTTTCGAGCATTGGACTTTCTCCGCTTGCGGTCTTTAGATTAGCTGCTCTAAGAAAGTTGTTATATAAAGAATCTTGATAATTTAGTAATTTTAGTTTTGAATAGTTATATAAAAGCTGAACATAATAGGATTTAACATTGCTAATAATTTCATTTTTTGTAAGATTTAAAATTAACTCTGCATTTTTTACATTGGCATTTCCAAGTTTTGAACGACCTACATTCTGGAAAACTGAAGGAAAAGCCTGTGTAATTGTATATTCGTTATCTTTTACAAAGGAATTTGTTTGACCATATGAATAATCGAAATTTGTTTTTTCAAATTCCCAACCTGCAGTTTTAAGTTTTGTCTGATAATTAACCTGCAATGCTGCAGATTTAATATATCCGTTGTTGGCTAAAGCAGTTTGAATTAATTGTTCAAGTGTATATTGTTTTGGGATACCTGTTTGAGCTTGTGCTGTATTCACAACACCGATTCCTGAAATCAATAAAAACATTAAAATAGTTTTTACTACCGGAGATAATTTCACTTTTCTTTTACGTGAAAACAGAATATAAAGCACAGGCAGAACAATCAAAGTTAATAAAGTAGCAGAAATCAGTCCTCCGATAACAACAGTTGCTAAAGGTTTTTGAACTTCAGCTCCTGCAGATGATGACAATGCCATAGGCAAAAATCCAAGTGACGCAACAGCTGCTGTCATTAGTACTGGCCGAAAACGTGATTTTATTCCCTTACGAACCCGTTCATATATATCTGTTATTTCTTCTTCTTTTTCAAGCCGGTTGAATTCGGCAATAAGAACAATTCCATTTAAAACAGCAACGCCAAACAAAGCAATAAATCCCACTCCTGCTGAGATGCTAAAATTCATATCGCGGACAAACAAAGCAACAACCCCACCTATCATCGAAAGTGGAACAGCTGAAAAAATAAGCAAAGTCTGTTTTATCGATTTAAATGCGAAAAACAAAAGAATAAATATTAGAAGTAGCGCCACAGGGACTGCAATAGAAAGTCTTTTGTTAGCAGCAACAAGATTTTCAAATTGACCTCCATAGGTGATATAATATCCAGGAGGGCGTTTTAATTTTTTATCGAGAATACCATGAATCTCTTCGATAATAGACTGAACATCTCTGTTGCGAACGTTAAAACTGACTGTAATTCGTCTTTTTGTGCTTTCGCGCGAAACTTGAGCAGTACCAGTTTTTATTTCAATGTTAGCTACTTGGTCGAGTGTTATCTGATTGCCATTGGGTAAAGGAATATACAAGCCTTTAATAAATTCAATGTCATCTCTATAATCTTTGTTAAAACGCACTACTAAATCGAAACGTTTTTCCTCATCATAAACAACCCCGGCTGTGCTACCTGCAAAAGCAGTTTTCAGCAACAAATTAATATCTTCAATGTTCAGGCCATATTGAGCTAATTTTTTCCTGTCATAATTTACCTGAACCTGACCTGATCCCGTAACTTTTTCAACATTTATTTCTTCAACACCTTTTACATTTCTGATCAGGGTTTCAATTTCTTCTGCCTTTGCTGCAAGAGTGTCAAGATTGTCACCAAACAATTTTACTGCAACATCCTGTTTCGAGCCGGTCATAAGTTCATTAAAACGCATTTGAATTGGTTGCTGAAGTGTAAAAACCACTCCTTTTAAAACAGATAATTCATTCTGCATTTTTTCCATCATTTCTTCTCTTGTTTCTGCAGAAGTCCATTCTTCTTTATCTTTCATTACCATAATATAATCCCCTGTTTCCATTGGTGTAGGATCTGTAGGAATTTCACCAGTTCCGATTTTACAAACAACGTGCTCTATTTCAGGAAATTTTTCCATCATGATTTTGTTAGCTTTTTCAACTGTCTCTATTGTATTTGAAAGTGAACCACCCTGTAACGTCATAACACCCGACGCCAAATCACCTTCCTCAAGTGTAGGAATAAATTCACCTCCAAGTGAATTAAACAAAAAAATACTTGAAAGAAAGAATACTATCGAAATAACAATAATTGAGATCTTGTGATTTAAAGAAAAGTTTAATAATGGATCAAAATATTTATGAAGTCGATTCATTAATTTATCAGAAAATGTAGGTTTGTGTGTTGTTTTTTTACTGAGAAAAAGTGATGAAGCCACTGGTACGTATGTGAGTGAAAGTATAAGTGCACCTAGAATAGCAAAACTGACCGTTTCTGCCATTGGACGAAACATTTTACCTTCAATTCCAATCAGGGCCAATATCGGAAGATACACAATAAGAATTATTATCTGTCCAAAAGTGGCAGAATTCATCATTCTTTTAGCAGAACTTAAAACCTCAACATCCATTTGCTGACTGGAAAGTTTTACACCAATAGTCTGATTTTTGCTCTGTGTTATATGGTGGACTACGCTTTCTACAATAATAACCGCTCCATCTACAATCAATCCAAAATCAATTGCTCCCAAGCTCATCAGGTTGCCCGATACTCCAAATAAATTCATTAGCGATATTGCAAAAAGCATAGATAGTGGAATTACCGAAGCAACGATAAGTCCAGCTCTTAAATTTCCAAGCAACAAAACGAGAATAAAGATTACTATTAATCCTCCTTCAATAAGATTTTTTGATACTGTTCCAACAGCACGGTCAACTAATTCTGTACGATCGTAGAAAGCCTCAATATTAATACCTTCTGGTAATGATTTCTCAATTAATTTTATTCTTTCTTTTACACCACCAATAACTTCTGAAGCATTTTTTCCTTTTAGCATCATAACAACACCACCCACTGCTTCGCCAGTAGTATCAACAATAAAAGCACCGTATCTTGGAGCACTGCCAAATTGAACTTTTGCAACATCTTTAATTAGAATAGGTAAATTTTGGTCGGTAGTTTTTACAACTATATTTTCAATATCTTCCATAGATGTAACCAAGCCAATTCCTCGAATAAAGTAAGCTTGTGGTTTCTTATCTATGTATGCACTTCCTGTATTCTGATTATTCTTTTCGAGGGCTGCAAAAATATCATTAAGGTTAATATTCATTGCTTTTAACTGATCAGGATTAACAGATACTTCATATTGTTCAAGAAATCCACCATAACTATTAACATCAGCTACACCCGGAGTTCCAAGCATTTCACGCCGTACAATCCAATCCTGAATTGTTCGAAGTTTCATTGCATTGAATTTATTTTTATACCCATGCTTAACATGGAGTACGTACTGGTAAATTTCACTTAAACCTGTAGAAATAGGAGCCATTTGTGGCTTTGTTAATCCTTGTGGAATTAATTCCTCAGCTTCTTTAAGTCGCTCAGATATCTGCTGTCGTGCCCAATACATATCAACATTGTCGTTAAAAACGACAGTAACAACAGACAAGCCAAGGCGCGAAATAGAACGTAATTCAACCTGATCGGGAATATTAACAACTGAAACCTCTATCGGTGCTGTAATAAATTGTTCAACTTCATTAGCTGCGAGTGTTGGGGCAATAGATATGATTTGCACCTGATTATTTGTAATATCAGGTACAGCATCAATCGGTAATTTTTGTAATGAATAAATTCCCCACCCAATTAATGCTAAAACAAATAATCCGATTACTAACTTATTGTTTATCGAAAACTTAATGACTCTTTCTATCATAACACAGAAATTTAATTTCAAAAATGAAAAAATGAAAAATTCAAGTTGATCATCAATAATGAAAAATAGTACCGCATGATATGTTATCATGAATACAAAACAACTTGAAAAAACAGAAATTAAATTTTAGGTGGCTGCCAAATAGAAAAAATTATTTCTTTTATAAAAGAGTCTTTAAAAATTACATCAAAAAAAATAGGTATAGTTGAAGTTTTATGTATTATTATATTTAATGAAATTATAGTACTTACATGACAACAATTACAAGTGCAAAATGGTGAGCATAAATTGCAATTATGTTCGTTGTGATTATGGTTTTCAGAATTATTAGTGTTATTTGTTAGTAAATAATTGCAATCGTCTTGGCAAGGGTATGCAAGTAATGTTAAAATGTAAATTGATAATATGTATCCAAAAACTTTCATTAAGCAAAGGTAATAAAAAAATTACACATAAATTTGAATGGAAAAATTTATATGTAACTTTTTCTTACTTTTTGTAAATTATTTATTTGAAAATTTTAAGGTTTTGCTACATTTACCCACATTCCTTTCATTCTTGCATTAATTGTAGCATCGTACATTGCTTCGCAATTTATTGCTGGCAAATAATAATTGCCAGTATAACTTGCATTTAACAAAACGTAAAATGTTTTTGTTTCAGCAGGTTTTAAATCGAAATATGTATAAACTCTATCATCGCGAATATCTTGATTTGTTGGGATAGATGATTTTATCACATTATCAATTTCGAGTAAACGAGTATTTATAATTTCCCATCCCGAAGGGAATATTTGTGATAAAGCCATTTGCTTATATTCTATAGCAGTAGGATTTGTTATAGTAACTTGCACATAAAAATCGGTTCCCTGTTCAATTGTAGATGGTTCAATAAAACTACCTTCTAACGTTCTGTAAATTGAAGTGATTTTTAATCCACTACTTGCATCTGTTTCGTTACCAACTTCTGGAATTCCTTCCATAATAATTCTGGCATATAAAATTCCTTTGCTTTCGTTTTTAATTTTTATTGACGATGCATCAATTGTTTTTACAGGAATATTTGTTTGCAATATATATTTCATTGTGCTTGCCGAAATCCATACACCACCTGCAATTTGATAAGATGCTTTAATTTGACCAGTTGGTTTTTGGTCGCCTAAGTATTTTGAAATTGCAACAAGCGAATAAGCAGTTGATTGTGTGCTGTACCAATCGTTAGTAGCTATTTGTGCCGAAACTTCTTTTAATAAATTAAATGCTTGTTTTTGTTTTCCTAATAAACTTAATGTTTCTAAAATCATTGATTTATCACGAACATCGCTACCATAAGTGTAATAAAGTTCAGTATATTTTGGGACATCGGTACTCAATCCTGAAATAAGTTTTTGAGCAATGTTTGTTTGTCCTGCAAGCTGATATGCTGCAGCTAATCGCCATTTTGCCGATGATGAAAGGTTTTTGCATTCTTTTAAACGATTCATCGAACCTATTTCGGCATTGCCAGAAAGAGCAAGAGTATAAAGTCTATATGCTTGAACAAACTGTGATGATGGTCCGTTGTTTACCCATTTTGATGCAGTAGTTTTCTGATATTTTCTCCATTTTTTAATAAAAACATCAGATACAACATAACCTTTCTTTTGTGCCTCAAGTAAAAAATGACCTGCATAAGATGTTCCCCATTCGTCAACATCTTGTCCACCAATCCAATACGACATACCACCATTAAAAGTTTGGAATTGCATTAGTCGTTGAATACCTGATTTGATGTTATTTGTTATTTCACTATTTCTTTCTTTTGTTAAATCAACTAAATCGGCTAAATAAAGTTGTGGAAAAACAGATGAAGTAGTTTGCTCAATACATCCGTGGGGATACATAATTAAATATTTCAAACGTTTTTCTAAATTTAATGGAGGAATAGCCGAAAGCTCAAGAGTTATTTTATTTGTGCCTTCAATTCCAATAGGAGTATAAGGTATTTCAACTAATTTTCCTGGTTCAACCATTTCACCTTTTGAATCTGTTACACGAGGATTAGGATTTCTAACATCAAGTTCTACTTCGTAATGTGCTTTTTCTTTACCTGATGTTGCGTTTATTTCAAATTTTGCAATTCCAGTTTTAATAGCTGTAATATCAAATTCTATATACTCTTCTCCATTTTCTTTAAATGTTATATTTTTAGTTGTAGAGCCATTTATTTTTATTAAGCCATTTGTTTTAACATTAACTGTAACATTACGCACATTGTTTTCCATTGCAAAAACACTTACAGGCAATTTTAATGTTTCTCCAGGGCCTAATACTCTTGGAAGAGTTGCTAAAACCATTAATGGTTTAGTAACCGGAGTAGTTTTTTCGGCATTTCCATAAGCACCTTTATTACCAGCAATAACCATTGTTCTAACAGAGCCAATGTAGTTTGGAAGTTTTATTTTTTGAACATCAGTTTTCCCACCTTTTAAGAAAAATGGACCAATGAATTTTACCATTGGTTTAAAGCGATTGGCTTTTTTACTTCCACCCGATTTTCCTTCTTCATCACCACCAATGCTTAAAATACGTTCGAGTTTTCCGCCATACGAGCCAATTACCAAATCGTATAAATCCCAGGTTGTTACTCCTAAAGCTTCTTTTGCAAAGAAATTTCCCCAAGGATCTGGAGTTTTAAAACGTGTAAGGTCAAGTAATCCTTCGTCAACAATAGCAAGAGTGTAAGTCATGTCGTGCGAATTTTTCTCTTTAATTTTAATTTCGACTGTTGATTCTGCTCTTAATTTTTCTGGCATTTGTATTATTGGGTAAATATGAGTACTTGGATCTTCAATAGAAATTGGTAAAATCCCATACATCCTAATTGGCAAATCGTTAGCAGTTTGTGCATGTTGTTGTAACAATGAAATATTTACATAAATATTTGGAGTCATTTCTGCAGTTGCATCGAATGTAAACTGATTTAATTTATTACTTGTTTCAACCCAATAAGATTGAATTAATTTAGTTCCATTTTCGATACAAACTAATGCTCTAGAACCTTCGCTTCCGGGAATTGTTAAATTAATTTTGTCGCCAACTTTATACTTATCTTTATCGGTAGTAAAAGTTAATTGTGTGGCAGCACCAGAATGCTCTTTAGCCTCACGACCAGCCCAACCAGGCCAATCAACATAAACAACTTTTCCTGTTGAATGTCCGCTTGTTAGGTCTTTTGCTATAACAATATACCTACCCCAATCGGGATATTTTACTTTTATGTTCCATTTTGCCTTTCCGCCAATAGCTGAAATTGTTTCGTGTTTAAGTGGTTGAATATATGAATGTCCGTTGTAGTTTGCAAGATATTCTTCCGATTGGTCCCACCACCATTTCCATTCAATTTTATAGAAAAACATTTCAACTTGGTGTGAGTTTGAAACAAGTTTTCCGTCGCTGTCAAGAATTACCATTTCAATTTGGTGTGTTGTATCGGTTAACAGCATGCCACGTGTTTTGTCGCCTTTTGGCATTTTTAAACCAATAAAACTTGAGTATGGATAATAAGGAATTGTAAATTGGTCGATACTAAAATCGCCACCTTTTTCAAAAACTTTTGTTATAAATGTTGCTTTTAAAAATCCTGATGCCATTTCGCCAGCATCAATTTTAGCTTTAACCTTAGTTTTTCCATTCTCATCAAGAGTGCCTTCAAAAACTGTTTCTAACGATGGTGAATATTTTTTAGTTGGGTCGTCGAAAACAAAATCTTGATATTTATCGAACTTTGTTATAACAGCTGACATTGTAAGTTCTACAGAAGTTTTAAGATTTTTTGCAATAGCTCCATGAAGCCATTTTACATCCATATAACCTGAAATATCTTGATTTTTTACAAGTTTTTTTAACCCAAAATCGAATTTTATTTTTAAACGATTTGGTTTAATAGTTTCGATTTTAATTTTTTTGTCGAATGTGGCAGCACCTACTATTACGTTAGCTGTGTAATTTCCGGTTACAGCATTTTCGTCAGTTTTAATATTATATTGGTAAAATCCGCTTGTGTTTTTCTTTTGAACAATTCGTTTTATTAGTTGATTATCGGGGTTTTTAAATTCGAAAACTATTGGCACGTTGTTAGGAACTGGTTCACCATTTTCTTCTAAAACAAATGTTAAATATAAACTATCGCCAGGACGCCAAACGCCACGCTCTCCATATATAAATCCCTTTAATCCATCAATAACAGAATTTCCGCTTACTTCAAATGCACTCAAAGAAAGCGAAGTTCCGTCAGATAATTTTAAATAGCCACGTTGTTTACCACTTTTTGCAATAATAACATAAGGTTTTTCAAGTTTTGTAAAAGTAACTTTCCCATCGCCATCTGTAACGCCTTTTGCTATAACTTGTTGTGGATAATCGTATATTTCAACTTCAATATTGTTCATTGGTTTTGCAGTTAAAATGTTAGCTACAAAAACTGTTAATGAGCCATCGTTACCTTTTTTAGCAATTACTCCAATATCAGAAGCAATTATATTTTGCGAAACAGATTTTTCGGCATTGTAATATGATTTTTTACATGGATTATCGCGGTTTTCCCAATAGTTTTCGTAGTAGCCATCTTCGTAGTAATTCCAATATGAATATTCGGTTTGGTCGTCGAAATATTCGAAACTCGATTCAATTCCTTTTTCATTTTGTTCTTGAGTTGCGGTAGAACTTTCATTAGAATCTTCGTCGGAACATGGATAAACGGAATGTTGTTTTCTAAATCCAATAGAAACTCTGTAAATTGCTCCTGGTTCGGCTGTCATTAACTTATTTAAATCTAAAGTAAACCTATTCCATTTGCTAAGGGTTGTATTTGGCGTTTGGTCGAGTTGAACGGTGCCTTGATATACAATTTTACCAACACGTTTTAATTCTGAATTGCCTTCTAATTCGTTAATTTGTAAAAATTGAGTAATGTTATTTTCGTAAATTTTTATTACTCTTACATCAACTGCTTTTAAATTTACCGCTTCGAATGGTAATACTAATCCATCTTGTGAGTGGGGTAAAATTACACCTTTACCAACTAGGCGAACTTGAGGTTTTAAATCTTCGAAAACAATTGTAAAATTTTGCGATTCAGTAATTTTTGTTCCTTTAGTATTCTGAATTCCTTCGGAAATAGTTAAATTATATTCTCCTTTTAATTGTTTGCTTGGATAAATTTTAATTAAATTATCATCAATAGTAAACCTCAAATCTTCTTCGTTTGAAATTGTGATTAATCCATTTAACAGTTGATTTTCGTCAATAGGGTCGGAAAATTGAAGCTGAACAGATTGTTCGGGAAAATCGTAAATTTTATACGACATATAAATAAATTGATTTAATGGGGGTATAAGAACCGAAATTTCTCCAGTGTTTTCAACATTAATTGGACTACCGTCCCATTTAATTATAAGATTTGAAGCAGAATTTGTTCTTGAAACGCTATCAATTTCAAAACCATATTTGTTTTCACCTGCAGCAGTAATTTTTACATTTACTTGATTATTGTTCTTATATGCTTTAATAATTTTCTGAATATTTTCAATTGGCTCATAATCAGCTAAAATAATTGTTCCAGATGTTTTTTGTAATCCATAAGTTGATTTATCAATAGTTCTTGTTTCATCAATTGTAACTTCAAAATTTTGTTTTATTGTAAAAAAATCGAAAGTAAATATTTTATATTCATCATTGACTTGTATAAGTTTACTGAGATTAAAATTAATCACATAATGTGTTGCACTTTTTAAGTCTTCGTCGGGTTTAAATTCAATAGTTTTGTCGTCAACCCAAACAGCTTTACCCGAAATTGAAGGTGAAAAATCAAAAACATCGTTTAAGTTTATTTCCTCTTTTTTTATTTGTGATGCAATGTTTTCGGTTAGTTTCACAGAAATTGATGATTTTTTTGAAATCATTCCCGAAGTGTAAGCCGAAATGTATTCTGAAAATAATGAGCTGTCAGAAATTTTATCAGTAGATTTTCCAGTATAGAAATATAATGCCATAGTTACAACAACAGTAATTAAAACAACTAAAGTTGTTATAAGAAATTTCTTAGTTTTCATAATTAGTTTTAAGTTTTATTAATTTAAATCAAAAGTAAATAATTTTAATATATGTGATTAAGAATTAAAAAATTATTTTTTTTATTTTTTTTGCAATAA
>JAVHRJ010000435.1:0-2403 GCA_036171595.1 Bacteroidales bacterium | reverse complement strand
ATTTTGAAGTGATAAAAATATATTGAGGATAATAATTTTGTAATTTATCATGTATATTACACAAATACAGAGCTTTAAAATCGCTAAGATATGTATTGAATTTTTTGTATGAACATATTTGCTACGCCTGACAAAAGTATAAAATTTATGATAGCCGACGTTTTATTAATTAAAAATAGTCTTCTTATTTAGAATATATTGTTTAAAAAATTTACGATAGCAAAGGTTTTTTCACAAGAAGTTTTAAAAATAAAACTCGAAATTGTATAGTACTCCCCAAAATTAGGACATAAAGTTAAGATAAGAAATAGTAATTTTAAATTTTAATATTATGTCAACAAAACGAAGAAAATTCAGCAAAGATTTCAAGACAAAAGTAGTTCTTGAAGCGTTAAAAGAGAGAGAAACCTTAGAAAGTTTAGCTAAGAAGTATGAATTGAGCCCACAACAAATTTCGATGTGGAAATTGCAAGCATTAGGCAATTTTAGCCAATTATTTAACAATGATAAGCCTGTAGACAAGAAGGACCAGGTCGATATTGAGTCTTTGTATGCGCAAATCGGTAAGCTCAAGGTTCAGAACGATTTTCTAAAAAAAAACTTAGAATGACACCACAAAAGGATCGATTGAGGATGATAAAATCTATTCCAAAAGATTTGAGTATTTCAGATCAATGTGACTTATTAGAAGTTTCTCGCAGTAGCTTTTACTATTCTCCAGTAGCAGAGTCGCAATTAAATCTGGAGCTGATGAGAAAGATTGATAAACAGTATTTTAAGACACCTTTTTATGGAGTGTTGCGGCTTACTGCTTGGCTTCAATCGCAGGGATATTTAGTAAATGAGAAAAGGATTCGTCGGTTGATGAAAAAAATTAATTGGAGAACCATCTACCGTGAACCTCGTACCACTATTAGCGACAAAACTCACTATAAGTACCCATATTTACTCAGAGATTTAATAGTTGAGCGACCAAACCAAGTATGGGCAATGGATATTACGTATATTCCAATGGAAAAGGGTTTTATGTATTTATCAGCAATCATAGATTTGCACAGCAGGTATATAGTTCATTGGTCAATTTCCAATACAATGAGTGCCGAATGGTGTACTGAAGTTGTAAAATATGCTATTGAAAAATATGGAAAACCAGAGATTTTTAATACAGATCAAGGCAGTCAATTTACCAGTGAAATATTTATTAACCAATTAAAGATTAATGAAATAAAAATTTCAATGGACGGTAAAGGAAGAGCCTTAGACAATATTTTTATAGAAAGATTTTGGAGAAATGTAAAATATGAAAATGTGTATTTAAATGTATATGAAAATGGCTTAGATTTGTACAAAGGCTTGGATGCATACTTTAAATTTTATAACAGCGAAAGATTACATCAATCGCTGGGATATTTAACTCCAGAAAGAGTGTACTTAAAGGTTGCATAAAGCGAGAATAACTTTTTTCGACCTTTCGCTAAGGCGAGGTCAAAAAGTTATTTCCCGCTTTATTCCAAGTTCAGTTATATTGCCTTAACTTAATGCAAATCCTGTCCAAACTTTGGGGAGTAGCTTACTAATCACAGACAACGAAATTAAAATTGATTTGTCTAAATACAACTCAGGAACTTATTTAGTTGTAATAGAGATAAATAACATTAAGTACTATGCCAAACTAATTAAACAATAATGTGAAAAAAGTAAAAATCATAATTATATTCCTGCTTGTATTTGGTGGGATATCAGATTGCAAAAAAGATAAACTAAATGTTGATAATAAGGAAATATTAGTTGGTAAATGGATCTGGGTTTATTCAACATTAAGTCCATATCAACCGCCTCATATCCAAGAAACTTTTTATCCTAAAGACATTGGCAATTTTTCTTTGGAGTTTACTAAAAATGGACATGTAATTATTACTAAGAATGCTAACAAGAGTAGGCATAGAGTTGTACTCATAGAATGGGAACCTTGTACCCTAGATGTTTTATGTGGCTATAATTACAATAAATGTTATAAATATGGAGTACACTTAGATAACCATTTTGAAGATCGTATGGGAGGAGGGGTTTCTGAAGATACATTAATTGAAATAGTTTATTTTCCTATTTCAAATGAAAATGGAGGAGTTTTAAACTATTTTGTAAAAGAAAAATAAAAATGCTATGAAACGAAATTGTATATTAATTTTTATCAGTATATTGCTATCCTATGCAAATTCATTTTCGCAAGCGCTCAATGGAGTCTATACTATTGGTCCATCTGGCAACTATACAACAATTAATGCCGCTGTAAATGCACTATCTAACTATGGGGTAAGTGGTTCGGTTGTTTTTAATATTGCTTCTGGCACTTATATAGAGCAAGTATCTATTCCTTCAATTAATGGAGCTTACATTAATAAT
>JAVHRJ010000434.1:0-2404 GCA_036171595.1 Bacteroidales bacterium | reverse complement strand
TTCTCCTCTCGAACGACGAGTCCAAAAGTCAATAACCATTTGCCTATCATCAGGCTGAATAATTTCAAAAAATTTCATTTGATACATTTCTTCTTTTGTAAATCCTGTACCCTCAGTAACTGTAGCATTTACAATTTCAAAATGCTCACCATTATGTAAAAATATACCAGCCGATGATGATTCTGTTAAACTACGAAATCGTTCTTCACTTATTTTTAAATTGTTATTTGCTAATTCTAATTCCTTTTGAGCATTTTTAAATTGTGTAATATCTTTTGCAAAGGCAATTGAGCCT
This sequence comes from Bacteroidales bacterium, assembly GCA_036171595.1. Taxonomy (GTDB): domain Bacteria; phylum Bacteroidota; class Bacteroidia; order Bacteroidales; family GWA2-32-17; genus GWA2-32-17. The sequence continues at coordinate 2,109 of JAVHRJ010000434.1, read as the reverse complement.
ATAATTTCGCCATGTTTTTTAAATGGACCACTATTTATTAACAAATTAAACTCTTCTCCATTTTTCTTAATTGCTCTAATTTCATAACACTGATTGTTGCCACCAAGAACCTTTTTAAAAGCTTCAACTGCAATTTTATAATCACTAGGATGTACAATTGGCTCAAAAGATTTACCAAACACTTCTTCTAATGAATACCCACTAATTTCTGATGCTTTTTTATTTGCCCAAATAAAACGAGCATTTTTATCTAAACTCCATATTAAATCGTTAGAATTTTCAAGAAAACCGCGATATTTTTCTTCTGATTCTTTCAATTCCATTTCAATTAATTTTCGTTCAGTAATATCTCTAATAATACATTGGAAATAACTTTTATTTTCAATATTTATATTTCTTGAACTTACTTCTACAAAAAATATAGTACCATCACTTTTTAAATGTTCGTTTTCATGAATTAAACCACCTTCATTTTTTATTTTGCTTATAATGTTACTAAAATTTTCACGATTTTTTTCTGCTAATAAATCTTTGATATTCATTTTAAGTAACTGCTCTTTTTTATAACCATACACAAAACTAGCCTTCTCGTTTAGCTCAATAATTCTACCGTTTTCATCAATAAAAATAATAATATCATTTGCATATTTCGAAAAATAATCGAACCTTTCGGCAATAGATTTTCGATATAATTGCTCCTTTACTATTTTGTTATAATAAATATAAACTAAAATATAAATTAATGTACATAAAACTAATATTGAACCGCCAACAACAATATGTTCAACATTAAAATAAGGTATTTCTGGATGCAAATAATAATCAACTATTGCATTAATATTGCATAATAACAAAACGAAAAATATATATGAAATTGTTTTATACGTTTTATTTGCTAAAAAAACATTTATAAAATAATTTTCATCGCCCCCATTTATATTGTTATAATTTTGATTTGAATTCATGGTAAATAAAAATAAATTTTCAAAAATACATAATTTTCGCTATCTTTAAATACTTTTATTTATTGTTATATTTTTATAATAATTTTTATTTAAATAACTTTGTTAAAAATTATTTAAATGATATTTGATATAATTAGTGTTTTGCCTGAACTTATCGAAAGTCCATTAAATTTTTCGATTATAAAAAGAGCTAAAGACAAAGGATTAGTTGAAGTAAATTTACATAACCTTCGCAATTTCTCAAAAAACAAACATCGTCAAGTTGATGATTACCCTTATGGTGGGCAAGCTGGTATGGTTATGATGATTGAGCCAATTTACGACGCAATAAACTTTTTAAAAAAACAAAGAAATTACGACGAAATAATATATACTTCGCCTGATGGAGAACTATTTAATCAAAAAATTGCAAATGAACTTTCTTTAAAAAAAAATATTCTAATTCTATGCGGTCATTATAAAGGAATTGATAACAGAATTAGAGAACACATGATAACTAGAGAAATTAGTATAGGCGATTATGTTTTAACTGGTGGAGAATTAGCTGCTGCTGTTATAGTTGATAGTATTGTTAGATTGCTTCCAGGCGTAATTAGCGACGAAACATCTGCATTAACAGATTCCTTTCAAGACAATTTATTAGCACCACCTGTTTATACTCGTCCTTCTGAATTTAACAATTGGAAAGTTCCCAACATCTTACTTTCTGGTAACGAAGCCGAAATTGAAAAATGGAAATATGAAATATCAATGCAACGGACTAAAAAATTAAGGCCTGATTTATTAAATAAACAATAAATTTTAAATAAAATTATTTGCATTAATAAAGCTAAGTGTTGTGTTATACTGCTTTTAAAATTATTAAAATTTGTATTTTGATTATTTTATTGATATTTTTAGTAAATATTTCATTTATCATAAAAAAAATAAATCTTCGTTAAAAACCAAAATATTTTATTAATTATCTTTACTTTTAAAATATTTTTCTAATTTTGCTTAAATATTTGAAGGAAATAATAACATGCGAATTTACGCTTTTAGGGCTATCAATTTAATATTCATATTTTTACTAACATTTACGTTATCTTGTAATTTAGCAAACTTTTCAGGAAAACTTGATGAAGGAACAGTTGAATATGATATA
>JAVHRJ010000433.1:0-2416 GCA_036171595.1 Bacteroidales bacterium | reverse complement strand
GCTTTCCAGTAATGAGTAAAATAATTAAAATCGAATCCTTCTTTTTTTAAAACTTCGCCTTTTACTTGCGATTGACCAGACAAATTAAACAGCTTTAAAATTCTTCTGTTTAGTTTTAATTGCGTATCAATTCTAATATAAATGCTTGATTCTTTAAGCTTATTGTTTTTATAATGAAATGATGATTTGCAATAAACAGAGCAAAATTTCTGACCTAAACGACCAGTTAACTTATTTCCACATTCGACACATTTTGACATAATTACATTTATTTAATTTCATAATAAAGTTTATTATACGAACAATATACGTATAAATGTACGAATAAATTTGGAATCTCATATTTTTTGCTATTATTTTACTAGAAATTATTTTTACGCACACACTACTCAAATTACAAATCTATGAAAGCAAAAATAACAATTGAAAAAGGGACACATCATAATAACACGGTTATTTTTTTGAAGTTCCCATACAATAGCGAGTTAATTACAAATTTAAAAACTTTAGATTTTGCTAAATGGAGTCAAACAAAACGATTATGGTATATTCCCTATACTAAAGTTGCTTATGGGCAATTAAAAACCATATTTCCAGATGTTGAATTTTTAGAAACATTAAACAACATAGCTCCTAATAATGCAATTAAGAATGAAACTTCTGTTAACTTTAAAAATGTTTTCACTGTAGAGAAAAAACTAGAGATATTAAAACAAATTGTTACTCCGGAATCTACATCTAAAGAAACAATTATATTATCAAAAAATGGAAATGTTCGCATTAATGTTTTTGGTCGTCAAATTGCAATTCAGTTACCTAAAAATGATGCAGATACTCGTTTTATAATAAGTTTGAGATTTTCACATTGGGATAAAAAGAAATTTTGTTGGCTAGTACCTAATTATAGCGATAATTTAAAGCAATTACAGGAATATTTTATAAACCGAATTTGCGAATTAAATATTCACGAACAAATAGAAATAAATTCAAATAACGAAGTATCTCAGAAAATTGGGGAAAACAATATTTTGATTATTAACACGAACAAAGGTCGTTTAAAATTGTTTTTCGGTGTAAACAAAGATATGGCCAGGGCAATAAAAACGATGCCATTTTATAATTGGAACGATCAATATAAATATTGGAGTGTGCCTTATTCTGAAAAAATACTAAATGATATTAAAACTTATGCAAATAATTTAGGTTTTAAAATTATTTACCAAGAAGAAAAGGAAGAGATAAACGAGAAAAAAAATAAAATTGCCGTTCACAATATTCAAAATTACCGTCGATGCCCCGAAGAATATATTTTAAAGCTTAAAGAAATGCGTTATAGTGAAAATACAATTAAAGTATATTCGGCAATGTTCGAGGGTTTTATTAATTATTATAACAAATTAGAATTAAGCACCATAGAAGAATCGATGATTACCGATTATTTACGACATTTAGTGTTTGATAGGAAAGTATCGGTTTCTTGTCAAAATCAAGCAATAAACGCAGTAAAATTTTATTACGAAAGAGTTTTAGGTGGTGAACGCAAAATATATATAGTTGACAGACCAAGAAAAGAGCAAACATTGCCAGTAGTTCTTAACGAAGAGGAGGTAAGTAAAATATTAAATGCTACCGAAAACATAAAACACAAAGCTATATTGATGACAATATACTCAGCAGGTTTGCGAATTGGCGAAGCACTTACCTTAAAGATAAAAGATATTGATTCGAAAAGAATGCAAATACGAGTTGAGCAAGCAAAAGGCAAAAAAGATCGTTATACTGTTTTATCACCAGTTACACTAGAAGTTTTAAAAACTTATTCTAAAGAATATAAACCAAAAACATGGCTGTTTGAAGGACCCAATAACACACAATATTCGAACACAAGTATACAAGCTATATTACGTAAAGCAGTGCAAAAAGCAAACATAAAAAAGCGAGTAACAGTTCACACACTTCGTCATAGCTTTGCAACCCATTTGCTTGAAAACGGAACTGATTTACGATATATTCAAAATTTATTAGGACACTCGAGCAGCAAAACAACCGAAATATACACACACGTAACAACAAGAGGTTTTAATAACATTAAAAGTCCGTTAGATAAATTAAAAATAAAATAATATTTAAATCGACAATAAATAAATTTTGTTATTTTTGTTAAACATATAGAGGCATTAGTATGGTTTATTTTTCTATATAAAGAATAAACCACACTGAAAAAATAAAAAACAACAAAAAACAATAAACCAATGAATAAAACTATCAAAAGTTATAACACTTTAACAATAAGGACATTGCAAGGACGCTATAACTCTAGATATAATGTAAATACTCGCTACAAGTAGTGAGTATTTATGTGTTAGCCACTATGTTTAAGAAAAAAAACTTCATAATGCTTTATACAATTCGCACT
>JAVHRJ010000432.1:0-39673 GCA_036171595.1 Bacteroidales bacterium | reverse complement strand
TCCCTAGGTTCGTGTCTTCACGAACCTGAAAACAACATGCACGAAAATATATAATTTTGAAAACAATATGCATGATAATACATGATTTTGTTCACACGAAATAAATTATATTAAAAAACATCTCTGATATCCTTTAAAAACGAGAAGTTGTTTTCTCCGGTTTCATAAAATTTTGATGAAGAATATTTATACTCATTTGGTTAATCAGCAAGATTCCAATGTTTTGCTAATGGATTATTATGAATATATTCTAATTTTTGAAAAGCTATTTCTCTAGAATTAATGTTAATTGTAAAAGGGTCTCTTTGCCAAAATTCATATTTTTTATTTTTAGCATTAACTTTAAATGCTAAAGATTTATCATTATTTTCTTTTAACAATAATTTTTTAAACTGGTGAGCAGTGTATTTCAAAAACGAACCTTGTGAAGTTTCTTTTCCGTTCATTTCATTTATTCGCCAAATTAAATGAATATGTGATGGCATAATAATAAATCCATATACATCAATTTTCTCTTTGTTGCTTAAAAATGTTAATGCGGTAATAATTATTTCTTTGTAATTATCATTATACAATAAATTATTCCAATTTTTTATTGTTGCGGTCCAAAAAACAATTTTCCCAATTTCGATAAACGATTTTCTGTTATTTTTTAATAGAGGATTTTGCATTTGCAAATTTAAAATAATTTTTTTTCAAGGTAATCAAAGTAAATAAGTCGTGGTTTGTGAAGACACAAACCACTGTAGGGGACTCCTGAAAATTAATAATACGTCATTCATGCGAAAGCAGGAACTAAGCGAAGCGTTCTCATGGGCGAAGCGAATAATCCCCTTTAAATTAACGTAATGTGAGATTGCGGTTCAAGCCCGCAATGACGAAATTTGTTAATTTTTAGAACCCACCTATATTAGAGCCGTCATTTTTTTAACAAGTTAAAATTACAATACTACAATTTAATAAGTTCGTGTTTTCACTAAATACTAACCATTCCCTAGGTTCGTGTCTTCACGAACCTGAAAACAACATGCACGACAATGTTTAAAAATTAAAAAGGTTAGAAAATATTTCTAACCTTTTTTACTTCTCCATTGGTTCATTTATCCCACGAATAAAAGAAATATCACGTTATTTTTTATTGTTCTTTTTTCTTTTTAAAAACCATCGTAACCAAATAAAGAATGCTCCTAATATTACCCAGAATGGCCAAATATAAAAAATTCCAATTACAAAAATTTTAATTCCTTCCCAGCCAGTTCCTAAAGCTTTTGTAATTTTATTTATAAATCCTGGTTCATAAGGATTATCGTATTGCTGATAAACATAAAGTGTTAATGTACTATATCCAACCTGACTATCAAGGAATTTTACCCTACCTTCTTTTGCTTCAATTTCTTCGCGTATCACTCTAAGTTCGTTTTCAACACTTAAAATTTCGTTAATTGAACGAGCTTGTTTAAGTAAATCTAAATAACGTAATTCAACTTCTTTTTTTGTTTTTAAGCGAGTTGTTAAATCAACATATTCTTCCGAAACATCTTGCATGTTTACGTTTTTAGAGTTAACTTTATATGCCGATTTTTCAATTTTTAATAATAAATCGTCAAATTTCTCTTTTGGAACTCTAATAGTTAAAGTGTTATACATTTGATAACTCGAATGATTTTCTTCTTCGTTCGATATGTATCCTTGTGTTTGTTTAATTATATTTCTTATTGTTATTATTGATTCTTGATAATTTTCAACTTCAATATTTAGGTTGCCAGTTTTAATTATTTTATTTGTTTCAACAACGTTCAAAATATCTGATTTGTTTTTTTCTACTGTTCCAGATTCTACAGTAGCAGAAGCATCAGAACTTTGTTCGGCTCTTTCATATTCTGCATTTGTTTTTGCACTAACTTCATCAGATTCTTTGTATGCCGATGACCCACATGAAATTGTTGCCAATAGTGTAATTGACGCTAAAATTAATTTAATTGAATGCATAGTTTTAAATTTTAATTATTTATAAATTGATGTTAAAAATTTAAAAAGGTAACCAAATATATCATTAAAAATAAAAATATCGAATAATGATTTTTTATATTTCACGTTGTAAATAGTTAATTAAAAGTATTTTAAAATTAGGCAAATGAAATTTTGTTTATTAATCTTTAAAATTTTAAAGATTCCCAATAGCGATTTTTTTATATTTGTAAAAAAATAATTTAATGTGCGGAATTTGTGGGGTGTACGATTTTAAGAATAATGCTGAAAAATGGACATCAGCATTAAATAAAAGCAATTTGTTGTTAAAGAGTAGAGGACCAAATAATGCTGATATTTTTATCGAAAAAAACGTAGGACTTTCTCATACTCGCCTTTCTGTAATTGACACATCAAGTTCAGCAAATCAACCACTTGCCGATTTTACTGGTCAATACAAAATTGTTTTTAACGGTGAATTTTACGATTATCAAATTTACAGAAAAGAACTTGAACAAAAAGGGTATAAATTTAAAACACAGTCAGATACCGAAGTTCTTTTAAATCTATACATTGATAAAGGCGAGAGTTTTTTAAATTACATAAATGGATGTTTTTCATTAGCAATTTACAATAGAAAAGATGAGACTTTGTTTATTGCTCGCGATAGATTTGGAATAAAACCTCTTGTTTATTATACCGATAAAGATAAAATAATTTTTGCTTCCGAAATTAAAGCTATTTTGCCATTTGGTATTAACAAATCGCTAAATAATGAGGCATTACAATTATATTTGTATTATAATTATATTCCCGCTCCATTAACAATATTCGAAAATGTAAACAAGCTTTTACCTGGTCATTATATCAAAATTGTTAAAAATAAAATTGAAATAAAAAAATATTACTGCATTAATAATCAAGTTAATAACGATATAAAAATTGGTGATGCAGTTGACGAACTTCGTAATTTGCTTGAAAATTCAGTTAAAAGACGTTTAATTTCTGATGTGCCACTTGGTACGTTTTTAAGTGGAGGCATTGATTCTAGCGTTGTAACTGCCATTGCATCAAAATATACTACAAATTTAAATACTTTTTCGGTAGGTTTTAAAGAAGATAAATTTTACGACGAAACAAACTCAGCACAATTAATAGCTAATAAATTTAGTACAAACCACACCGTTTTTTCTTTATCGCGAAACGACTTGTTAAACGAAGTTACAAATGTTTTAGATTATATTGATGAGCCATTTGCCGATAGCTCTGCTATTGCTGTTTCGGCATTAAGTCGTTTAACAAAACAAAATGTTACGGTTGCTTTATCGGGCGATGGAGCCGATGAGTTGCATGCTGGCTATAATAAACATTATGCACATTATTTAGCATTAAATGGTGGTTTAAATAATATATTTGCAAAAACTACTTTGCCATTATTAAATTTATTTCCAAAATCACGCAATTCTTCATTTTCAAATAAAGTGCGACAGGCACAACGGTATGCAAAAGGGTTACTTAAAAATGATAAAGATCGTTATTGGTTTTGGAGTACTTTTGCTGATGAAAAATATGTTAATGATCTATTAATTAACAATAGTCAAAATGCTTTTATTAAAAATAAAAATAATATTTTACATAATGTTAATTCTGATTTTAATTCACTGCTATTTACCGATATGAATCTGGTTTTACCTAATGATATGCTTTTTAAAGTAGATATGATGTCGATGATGCACGGGTTAGAAGTTCGTGTTCCAATGCTCGACCATACTATTGTTGATTTTATGTTTACTTTGCCATCTAGTTTTAAGATTGATAAATTATCGCGAAAAAAAATATTACGTTTAGCATTTGCCGATATGCTTCCTACTGAAATTATTAATAAACCTAAACATGGGTTTGAAGTTCCGCTTTTACCTTGGCTTAAAAATGAATTAAACCCTATGCTGAAAGATTTGCTTTGCGAGTCGGCAATTTTAAATCAAAAATTATTTAATTATTCTGCAATAAAAAAGCAAATAAATATGTTGCACAGTGTTAACCCCTCAGAAAGTCCCGTTCATCTATGGAATCTTTTAGTATTTCAGTATTGGTGGAATAAATATTATAACTAATCAATTTATTTATAATGTTAGCAATAAATGTTTTACATAAATTGTGTACTTTTGCGTATTAGTTGTATATCAATTAATATAAAATGAAAAGAATATTACGAATAATTAATCGATTTAATTTAGGTGGTCCAATATACAATGCGGCTTATTTAACAAAATATTTAAGCCCAGAATATGAAACACTATTAATTGGGGGCGAAAAAAATGACGATGAAGATAGCTCTGAGTTTATATTAAAACAATTAGGTGTAAATTATTTAAAAATAGATGAAATGCAGCGCTCAATTAATGCATTTCAGGATATAAAAGCATATAATAGAATAAAAAAAATAATTAAAGAGTTTAAGCCCGATATTGTTCATACACACGCTTCAAAATCTGGTATGCTTGGACGAAAAGCAGCGTTTAGTTGTAAAGTACCAGTGGTAGTTCACACATTTCATGGACATGTTTTTCATTCGTACTTCAATCCTATAAAAACTAGTGCTTTTATTAAAATTGAGCAGCATTTAGCAAAAAAAACAACTGGTATTATTGCAATAAGCGATATTCAAAAAATTGAACTTTCTGAAAAATATAAAATAGCTGACAAATCAAAATTTACTGTAATTCCGTTAGGTTTCGATTTGTTACGATTTAAAGAAAATCAATTTGAAAAAAGAGAAAAATTTAGAAGAGAAAATAATTTAGATGATAATGAAATAGCAATTGGCATAGTAGGAAGGCTTGTTCCAATTAAAAATCACTCGTTGTTTATTGAAGCTTTTGCCAAAGTAAAACAAAGTACAGGGAAAAAACTAAGGGGATTTATTATAGGCGATGGACAGTGTAGAAAGGATATTGAAAATTTGGCTCATAGTTTAAATTTAGTTATTAGCCCGAATGGAACTACGACTTTAAAGCCAGATATTCGTTTTTCGAGTTGGATTCATAAAATAGATTATGCTTATGCTGGACTTGATATTGTTGCATTAACATCAAACAACGAAGGGACTCCAGTAAGTTTAATAGAAGCACAAGCAGCTGGCAAGCCTATTGTTTCTACTAATGTTGGTGGAATTTCAAATATTGTAATTCCAAATGAAACAGCATTGTTGTCAGAAAGTGGCGATTACAAAGCGTTTGCCGAGAATTTAAAAAAAATGATTTTAAAACCCGAACTTAGAATTGAAATGTCGGGAAAGGGCTATAATTTTGTCGATAAAAAATTTAATTATTCTCGATTAGTTGATGATACAGCTATGTTTTACAATAAACTTTTTACCGAAAAAAATAATAGCTTTGCTTAAATATTTGATATATTTATTTTTTTGTATTTTTGACAACTAATTAAATTTGAAAATTTTGTGTGAAAAGCTTTAATCAAAATAATATTTATAAAATTGTAACTATTGTTATTCTTTGTACAACTGCTATTTCATGTCGTACAATTAATTCAAACGAAATGTTTAAAACAGATACAGAATTCAAATATTCTGAATTTAAACCATCTGAAAAAGAATATAAAATTCAATCTTTTGATAAGCTTGATGTAAAAATTTTCTCTAACGACGGGTTTAAATTAGTTGATGTATCGCAAAGTACACAACAAATGCAAAATCCTATTAATTATTTGGTTGAGTACGATGGACAAGTAAAACTTCCAACAGTAGGTAGAATTCAAATTTCTGGAAAAACAATTCGCGAAGCAGAAAATATGCTCGAAGACAAATATAAAGAGTATTTTGTTGAACCATTTGTACTAATTACTGTTACAAATAAAAGAGTTGTAGTTTTTTCAGGTGGTGCATCTACAGGTAAAGTTATTCCATTAACAAATGATAATTATTCGCTTATTGAGGCACTTGCCGAGGCCGGTGGAATTACAGATTTTTCTAAATCACATAAAATTAAGCTTTTAAGAGGCGATTTAAATAACCCTGAAGTGTTTTTATTTAATGTGCGAGACCTAAAGGATATGAAAAATGCTAATTTTATGTTACAAGCTAATGATATTATTTATGTTGAGGCTCGACCAAAATATGCATCTCGTATTATTTCTGAAATATCACCATATATAAGCTTGTTATCGAGTGCTTTATTGGTATATGGACTTTTTTTAAGATAATTTAAATGGAGCAAAAAAGAATTCCTATATTAAACGAGAAATTTGATTTAAATATTTTTCTTCAGGTATTTAAGAGAAGTATTGTATTGTCTGTTTTAATATTTATTATAGCAATTGTAGGAGCGTTTGTTTACCTTAGATATACACAACCTGTTTATAAGTCGAGCTCTATTTTACAGTTAAAAAATGAGGGAACTACAGCCAACAAAATACTAAATTTAACTACAACTGTTGAAGAAATTAACAGTATGCAGATAATTGAATTAATTAGGTCAAAAGAATTTTTAAAACGCACTTTTAATAAATTACCACTTAAAATAAGTTATTTTTCGCAAGGAACTTTTTTAGTAAACGAATTATATAGAACTACTCCATTTGAAATATCATACAATAAGAAAAACAGAAAATTATTTAATGTTCCAATTTATGTTTCGTTCAATAAAAATGGTGATGCATCAATAAAATATGAATTAAATGGTACAAATTATGAAAAAAAGATTGATAAAGATAAATTTACCGACATTAATGGTTTTGAAATTAAAATTGATGTAACCGATATTGATGCTATTCGCTCACAAATAGAAAAAATTAAAACCGATTCGTATTATTTTATAATTTGCGATTCTGAAACTGTATATCAAAAATATAGCAAGCAATTAGAGGTTAGTTTACTTAATCAAGAGGCAAATACTATAAAAATCACCTTTACCGATAACAATGCGCAAAAATCTAGCGAAATGGCAAACACTATTGCCGAAGAGTTTATTAAATATGATCTCGAAAAGAAAAAAGAAAGTTCACAACAAATTCTTGATTTTATAGAAGTTCAAAATAATTCTATATACAATCAACTCGATAGCATAGAGGGATTATTGATGCAATTTGGTATTTCGCATCAAATACGTAGCGATAAAGATTCAAAAGAATCTGGAACTGATAGATATTCGATGTTGTTATCAAAAATTGAAGAGGAAATAGATAATGTAGAAGTTGAAATTTCAACCCTTAAGCAAGTATTAGGCGAAATTGCAAAAACTCCAAATATTAAGGTTTACGATTTAATTTCACTATTACCATCTCAAAACGATGGAATTCTAATTAGCTTATTAAATCAAATACAAAGCTTAATAAATCAACGCGATTTATATTTAAATAATCAAACCCAAAACAGTTTTCAAATAAAAGTAATAGAAAAACAAATAGAGACACAAAAACAAACAGTTATTGATTTAATAAAATCTAATTATAATCGCTCACTCGATAAAAAATCTACTTTAACAAAAAAATTAGTGGAGTACGAGCTTAAAGTTTATGGAAACTCATCAGCAATGGATTTAGATTATCTTAAAATTAAAAGATTATACACAATTAATGAAGAGTTCTATAACAAATTGCTAGAGAAAAAAGCAGAATATTTAATTTCTCAAGCAGGCTCAATTAGTCAAAACACTATTCTAGAGAATGCAGTTGTACCAACAAGCCCTATTTCACCAGTTAAAACTTCTGTTTTAATATTAGCAATAATTTTGGCTGTTGTTATAAATATAATTTTTCTTATTGTTAGATATTTATTATTTAACGAAATTACTTCGCCCGATGATATTAGATTGTACACTCAAGCTCCTGTAATTGGAATAATTCCTTTATACAAAACTAAATTACCTGTTTCGCAACTTTTAGTTGATATTAAACCTAATTCAGTTTTTTCCGAAGCATTTCGTTCGGTAAGGTCGAGTTTAGAGTTTATTAAAAATGTTTCACAATCAAAAACTATTGCAATTTCGTCAACAATAAGTGGCGAAGGAAAAACATTTGTTGCACTTAATTTGGCAGGAATATATGCACTTCAAGGAAAAAAAACAATATTATTAGATTTAGATTTAAGAAAACCTCGTTTCCATTTATGTTTTAACACAGATAATAGCAAGGGTTTAAGTACAATATTAATTGGTAAAAATAAAATTTCTGATTGTATTAAAAAAGCAAAAATTCCAAATCTCGATTATATTACTGCTGGTCCGGTTCCACCTAATCCTTCGGAGCTTACAGCCGGTAAAGAAATATCAAATATTATAAATGAGCTAAAACAAATTTATGATTTTGTAATAATAGATACACCACCGCTTGGTCTTGTTACAGATGCATTAAGTATATTTAAAAATTGCGATTATCCAATATATGTAATAAAAGCTCATTATTCAAAAAGGACCTTTTTATACAACTTAAACCATTTATTAATCGAAAAACATATTAAAGATTTGTCGGTTGTTGTTAATGGTATTGATATCGAAAAATCGCGATATGGTGGATATAATTACGGTTATGGTTATGGCTATGGTTATGGAAATTCGGAGTATCATACCGATTATTATGATGAGTCTAAAACTATGAAAAAGAAAGGGTTTATTTCAAAAATTATTTCGCGTTTATAATGAGTAACATATATATTCATATATTTTATTTGGCTTATTTTGTTGTTTTTTTATTTGTTAGCTATTTTACTCATAAATTCTTTTTTAATAAATCAACAAAATATAATATTAGAAAAGCTAATTTAAATGGTGTTAGATGGAGTAGCCAAACAAAACCCATTTCAGGAGGAATTACTTTTTTTGTAATTTTATTTGTATCTTCTTTAGCTTATGTGGTTTATCAAAAAGACATTTTTTTAATAAACGAAGAAAATATTTATATTGGTATTGTGCTTATTGTTGCATTTTTAACAGGTCTTGCTGATGATATGATTAGCATATCGCCAATTTTAAAACTTTTTGCTCAAATAGCCTGTGCTGTTATACTTATTAGAGGAGGAATTTATATAGAAATATCCTCAAATTATTATTTTAATGCTTTTTTTACTGTATTTTGGATTACAAGTATTATGAATTCTATTAATATGCTTGATAATATGGATGCAATAACTACAAATGTGTCGATAACAATTACAATAGGTTTAATTTTACAAAATATTATAACAAATGGTTCTAATATTGATTTAATTATTTTCATAGCTTTATTTTCGTCGTTAATATCATTCTTAAAATTTAATTGGCATCCAGCAAAAATGTATATGGGCGATACAGGAAGCCAAATGCTTGGTTCTTTTTTTGGAGCATATAGCATTATTTATTTTTGGAATAGCCCAACTACATTTAATATTCATCCGTCAATTTTTCATGTTTTGGTTATTTTATTGATATTTTTAATACCAATTATCGATACTTCAACAGTTACAATTAATAGATTATTAAACAAAAAATCTCCTTTTGTTGGAGGAAGAGATCATACTACTCACTTTTTTTATTATTTGGGTTTTACCGAACAAAAAATTGCCGTTATGTATATGTTAATAAATATAATAGCAGTTTTTGCTGGAGTTTTAATCTTGAATTTAACTTCAATTTATACTAGTTATATAGCAGTATTTTCATTAATTTTTGCTATTTTTGCGTTTTTATTTTTTTATATAAATACACGAATCACAAAACCAAAATAAATTGAAACAAATAGATTTTAACAAATTAAAAAATTTTTGGCTTAAACTTGCTTCAACATTTACTGCACTATGCTTGCTATGGCTAATAATAAGTCTTTTTAGTTTTTCTGGAAGCAAAAAAGATTCATCTACCGATAAAAAATATATCGAAGAATTTTATTCGCGTTATGCTGTTTATGCTGTTCAGTTGCCAGATAGCTTATCATTTGCAGATGAAAAAGTTCCATTAGAGTATTTTGATGTGTATGAAAATCTTGATAGAGAATTTTTAATTAATACATATTGGCATTCTCAAGTATTTTTGTTTGTTAAACGAGCATTCCGTTATTTCCCTATTATTGAACCAATTTTAAAACAAAATGGAATACCTGATGATTTTAAATATTTATGTGTTGCCGAAAGTGGTTTAAGTAATGTTGTTAGTCCTGCTGGTGCATCTGGTTTTTGGCAATTTATGAAACCAACTGCATTAAAATATGGACTCGAAGTTACTGACGAAATTGATGAAAGATATAATTTAGAAAAATCGACTAAAGCGGCATGTGTTTATTTAAAAGATTGTTATAACTATTATAAAGATTGGGCTCTTGTGGCTGCATCGTATAATGCAGGTATGGGCGGTATCGATAATCAATTAAAGAAACAAAAAGTAAGTTCATATTACGAACTTTTGTTAAACGACGAAACCTCTCGATATGTATATAGAATTATTGCAATAAAAACAATAATGCAAAGTCCATTAAATTATGGGTTGCATTTTCGCAAAAAAGACTTATATCCCCCAATACCAACCGAAAATATAATTGTCGATTCAACAATATCTGATCTTGCATCATTTGCAATAAATAAAGAGATAAATTATAAATTATTAAAATATTTTAATCCTTGGTTACGGCAAAATACACTAACTAATGCTCAATCAAAAAAATATATACTTAAAATCCCGAAATCTGGATATCGCGATTTAAATAAAATTTGGTTAGATTCAGGAATACTTCAACAAGAAAATTCCGATACTACATCAGTAAATAATACTCCAAAAATTAATTGAAATGGCAGAGGAACTTGCAGTTGTTAGGCAGGAAAATATCGAGATAATAGGGGCAAGGGTTCATAATTTAAAAAACATAAGTCTTGTAATTCCTCGTAATAAACTTACTGTTATTACTGGTTTAAGTGGAAGCGGTAAATCTTCGTTAGCTTTTGATACTTTATATGCCGAAGGTCAACGTCGTTATATCGAAACATTTTCGGCTTATGCTAGAGGATTTATTGGTAGTTTAGAACGGCCCGATGTTGATAAAATTTCTGGATTAAGCCCTGTTATTGCAATTGAGCAAAAAACTATTAGTCGAAATCCTCGTTCTACTGTTGGAACTACTACTGAAATATATGATTTTTTAAGATTGTTATATGCACGCGCATCTGAAGCGTTTTCGTATATAACAAATGAAAAAATGATTAAATATTCTGAAGTTCAAATTAATAACATTATAAAAGAGCAATTTGAAAATAAAGAAATTTCAATTTTAGCTCCTTTAGTAAAAGGACGTAAAGGTCATTATCAGGAGCTTTTTGAACGAGCCAGACGAAAAGGATTTATCTACATTCGTATCGACGATGAAATAAAAGAACTTAAATTTGGATTAAAAGTTGACCGATACAAAATTCATAACATTGAACTTGTAATTGATAGAATTATTGTAAACGAATCTTCTGAAAAACGTTTGCGCGAATCTATTCAAATGGCCATGAAACAAGGCAATGGCATTTGTTTAATAATTGAAAATGAAACTGACAAAGTAAGATATTTTAGTCGTTCGTTTATGTGTCCAACGAGCGGAATTTCATACAATGAACCTGCCCCACACAGTTTTTCGTTTAATTCGCCTCAAGGTGCTTGTCCAAATTGCAGCGGTTTAGGGCGTTTTACACGTGTCGATTTAAATAAAATAATACCCGATAAATCTAAATCTATTGCTAGTGGTGGCTTTGCTCCTTTAGGGAAATATCGAAGTTCACTTATATTTTGGCAACTCGAAGCAATTGCTGCAAAATATAATTTTACTCTAAAAACTCCAATTCAAGAAATTCCAGAAAATTCATTAAACATATTGTTATATGGCTCTGGCGAGACTTTTAGGTTGCAGGGGAATTATCCAGGAATATCATCAAACTACTTAATTAATTGGGAAGGAATTGTGAATTATGTTTTAATACAACACCATGAGTCAACTTCTCAAAAAGCTATTCAATGGTCAAACGATTTTGTTGTTGAAGAAATTTGTAACGAATGTAATGGTGCAAGGTTAAAAAAAGAGTCGTTATATTTTAAAATCGACAATAAAAATATTGCAGAATTATCTCAAATGAATCTCTCCGATTTGTATGAATGGCTTAATAATATTGAAGATCGTATTTCTCAAAAGCAAGCAATAATTGCTCGCGATGTGCTAAAAGAAATTCGCAATAGATTAAAATTTATACTCGATGTGGGTATTGATTATTTGAATTTAAATCGCCCTGCCTCATCTTTATCGGGAGGCGAAAGTCAGCGCATTAGGCTTGCAACACAAATTGGCAGTAAATTAGTAAACGTGTTATATATTCTAGATGAGCCTAGTATAGGGTTACATCAGCGTGATAACGAGCGACTTATTGATTCTTTAAAACAATTAAGAGATGCTGGAAATACTGTAATTGTTGTTGAGCATGATAAGCAAATGATAATGTCGGCCGATTATGTTATTGACATGGGGCCATTTGCTGGTCAAAATGGTGGCGAAATTATTGCTCAAGGAACTCCAGAACAAATTGTAAAATTGCATGGATTAACAGCAGATTACCTAAGTCAAAGAAAAAATATTGAAGTTCCAAAAAATAGAAGAAATGGAAATGGAAATTTTTTAAAACTAAAAGGTGCAACTGGTAACAATTTGAAGAATGTAGATTTAACAATTCCTTTAGGAAAGTTAGTATGTGTTACAGGAGTTTCGGGAAGCGGAAAATCGAGTTTAATTAAAGAAACATTACAACCAATTTTATCAAAGCAATTTTATCGTTCTTTAAAAAATCCACTTCCATATAAACAAATATCAGGAATCGAAAATATTGATAAAGTTATTGAAGTTGACCAATCGCCAATTGGTAGAACTCCGCGTTCAAATCCAGTAACTTACACCCAAATATTTGCCGATATTAGAAAATTATTTGAAGATATGCCAACATCAAAAATAAGAGGTTATAATGCTGGGCGATTTTCATTTAATGTTAAAGGAGGTCGTTGCGAAAGTTGCGGTGGCGCTGGTGTTAAGACTATAGAAATGAATTTTCTGCCTGATGTTTATGTAACGTGCACAGAATGCAATGGTAAACGTTACAATCGCGAAACACTTGAAGTAAGATATAAAGGAAAATCAATAAGTGATGTACTTGAGTTAAGTGCAAAACATGCTGCAGAATTTTTTGAAAATATTCCAAAAATTCATAACAAATTGCAAGCTATTGTTGATGTTGGATTAGGCTATATAACTCTTGGACAGTCATCAATAACATTAAGCGGTGGCGAAGCACAGCGAATAAAAATTGCAACAGAATTTACAAAAAAAGACACAGGTAAAACACTTTATATATTAGATGAACCAACAACTGGGTTGCATTTCGAAGATGTTAGAATTTTAATGAATGTGCTAAATAAATTAGTTGATAAGGGGAATTCTATTATTGTAATTGAACATAACTTAGACGTAATTAAACAAGCAGATTACATTATTGATATGGGTTTAGAGGGCGGTACAAGAGGCGGTAATATTATATCTCAAGGAACACCTGAAGAAATAGTTTTGCAAGGAAATGGGTTTACATCAAAATTTTTAGCTGATGAATTAAAAATAAATACTAATTTTAAAATTAAAAATAATAAACTTATTAAAATATGAATTCAACTGACGAGAAATTAATTAAAGCGTTTGAAAATAAAGATTGGAACGAAATTAAAACTCACGATTCTTGGCAAATTTTTAAAATAATGTCTGAATTTGTACAAGGTTTCGAGAAACTTTCAAAAATTGGTCCTTGTGTTTCAATTTTTGGTTCTGCTCGTACAAAACCAGAAAATAAATATTTTAAATTAGCCGAAGAAATTGCTTATAAATTAACTCAACTTGGTTATGGAGTTATTACTGGCGGAGGTCCCGGTATTATGGAGGCAGGTAATAAAGGAGCTAAACTTGGTGGTGGCAATTCTGTTGGGGTTAACATTAAACTCGAATTCGAACAACATCCAAATCCATATATCGATTTAGATAAAATAATAAACTTCGATTATTTCTTTGTTAGAAAAGTTATGTTTATGAAATATGCTCAAGGATTTGTTGTTTTGCCTGGTGGTTTTGGCACTTTTGATGAATTGTTTGAGGCTATAACTTTAATTCAAACAAAAAAAATTGCACCTTTTCCTATTGTTTTAGTTGGAAAATCATATTGGCAAGGATTAATAGAA
The DNA here is from genome assembly GCA_036171595.1 of Bacteroidales bacterium. Taxonomy (GTDB): domain Bacteria; phylum Bacteroidota; class Bacteroidia; order Bacteroidales; family GWA2-32-17; genus GWA2-32-17. Next base: position 25,487 of record JAVHRJ010000432.1, on the reverse strand, counting down.
TGGGTTAAAAAATTTGTTTTAAATGAGGAACATAACATTTCGCAAAAAGATTTAGAATTGTTTTTTTTAGCCGACTCATCGGAAGAAGCAGTAGAATATATTCATAATTTCTATCAAAAATACGTACATAAACCAAATTTTTAATCTTTAATTAAAATTAAGAAAAACATGAAAAATCAATGGATGTTTTGGACTTTGGCTTTTTTAATTACTTTGTCAGCTGCTTATTATCAAAAAAGAACCGGTCCTACTTATCCGCAAAAAGGAACATTAATTAATAACACTACTATTTTAAAATATAAGCTTATTCGATCATCTGATACAGGTAAAGATTTGTTAATTAAAATTCCAATTGCAAAAAATACTCAAGGTATTTTGTTTTATAAAAGGTTTAACACTGCAGATAAATATACAGTTGTTGAAATGAAAAACCAAAACGATACTTTAATTGCTGCAATGCCATCGCAACCTCCTGCTGGAAAACTTTTTTATACAATTAGATTAAAGCCTAATGGACAAGATGTTTGGGGAACAGAAAAGCCCGTTGTTGTTAGGTTTAAAGGAAGTGTTCCGTTGTGGGTTCTTATTCCACATATTTTCTTTATGTTTTTAGCAATGTTTTTTTCAAATTTTACTGGATTATTAGCTATCGGAAATAGATCAAAACAAATGAAATTTGCTATTATTACTTTAGGTGTTACTATTATAGGTGGTTTGTTTTTAGGACCTGTTGTTCAAAAATTTGCATTTGGTGAATTGTGGACAGGTGTTCCTTTTGGTTGGGATTTAACCGATAATAAAACACTTATTGGTTTTACTGGTTGGTTAGTTGCTGTATTTGCAAACTACAAAAAGGAACGTCGCGGTTGGTTTATTGTTGCTGCAATATTAACGATTATAGTTTATAGTATTCCTCATAGTATGTTTGGTTCGCAACTCGATTACAATAGTGGAGTTGTTAAACAAGGATAAACATATTTTTAAATTAACAAAAAACAGAGTAAATTTTACTCTGTTTTTTGTTATATGTCGTTTATCTCAATTTGCACTATGTTATAACCTTTTGTAACTTCAATTGCTGCAAGTAATACTCCGCAAAGAACAAATAGCATTCCTGCTAAAAACAAACCAATAACAACGTTCTCAAGATATTGAATTGTTGTTAAAAATTTTAATCCAATAGTTAGCGATGATAATATAAAAAATGCAATTGCTAATGTGTAAAAAACAACTGCATCTCTAACTAATCTTAGACGTTTTTGAAAACGTCGCAACTGAGCATTAACGCTATGCATTCTAATCTCTTGCTCGTTGTTAGGATGAACAGATTTTGAATTTGTAATATATTTACGTTTTTCGTCATTTAAAACTCTAATTCTTGCTACAGTTAACGAATATTTATTGCTCATACTTAATAAAAGTAACCCACAAGCCGAAATCATTATGCCAGGAGCAAGCATTGCTTGAATTATGTTTACTATTGTTATATCCATTTATTTAAAATTTACAAAGCAAAATTAACGATTATTGTTAAGATATTTTGTACTCATTTATCATATAAAAAAAACAATAAAAAATCATTTGCTATACTTAAAAACAAAATGTAGCGAATATAATATTATTTTCTTTTATTTACGATTAATATTGGTATTTTAACATCGTGTCTAACAGCACTAATTGTTGTACCATAAATAATATCTTTAAAGAATTTATGTCCGTGACTTCCCATAATTAATATGTTGGCATCAAAATTTTTAACAATATTTGGAATTTGTTGTTTCGGATTTCCAAATCCTATTGTATGATTTGTTTTATACCCTGCTTTTTTGAGTATTGTTGCGTAATGTATTAAGGTTTTTTCATCGTCGGTTGTTTCTAAATCTTTACTTTCTTTGCCTATTGCAATTGCTGTAGCCGATTCAATAATGTGTATTAGTAAAAATTCGGAATCTTTGTTACCAATGCTAACAGCAGAATTTAAAATGTCTTTATCAACTACACTAAAGTCGATTGCAATTGCAACTTTTTTAAACGATGAACTTGGAGAAATTTCTATTTCTTCGTACTTGTAATGCGGAACGTGAATTACTTTCCTTAAAAGTTTTCTAAACATAGGCATAAATGTTATGTAAAATAATAAAGATAATGCAAAAAAAGCTACTATGGTAACAAATAATGTGATAAATATTGAAATTTCAGGATTTTCGAACCATTTTTTAATTTCGGTAAATGCCATCCAAACATTAAGCACAATAATTATAATTGCCGATAACCATGCTAAAAATTTTAAATGAAATTTTAATTCAAATCCTAGCATTTTATCTTTGTTACTAACTAAATGTATCATAGGTATTACTGCAAAACCTAATTGCAAACTCAAAATTACTTGACTAAGAATTAATAAGCTTCCTGTGCTTGCGTCGCCAAAAAATAATATCGTAATTATTGCTGGAATTATTGCCAAAAGCCTTGTTAACATTCGCCTAACCCATGGTTGTAATCTCAGATGGATATGTCCTTCCATTATTATTTGTCCTGCTAGAGTTCCTGAAATTGTTGAACTTTGTCCTGCTAAAATTAAAGCAATTGCAAATAATGCTGGAGCAAGTTTACTTCCTAACAATGTGCCCAATAATTTATGTGCGTCGGCAATTCCCATAACTTCAATAAATCCATTTTTGTTAAATGAAGCAGCCGAAAGAACTAAAATGGCGGCGTTAATTAAAAATGCAATGTTTAAGGCTACAAACGAATCAATAAAATTATACTTTATTGCCTCGCGAATTCCTTTTTCATCTCTTTCAAATTTTCGCGATTGAACAAGCGATGAATGCAAATATAAATTGTGAGGCATAACCGTTGCACCAATTATTCCTATTGCAATATAAAGTGCATCGGCCGATGAAATTTTAGGAACAAATCCACCAAAAACATCAATAAAAGATGGTTGAACCATAACAATTTGCACTAAAAATGCCATTCCAATAATACTTATTAAACCAACAATAAAAGCTTCGGTTTTTCTAATTCCTTTATTAATTAGAAAAAGTAAAATAAATGTATCAAAAAGTGTAATTAATACGCCAAAAATCAAAGGAATTCCAAATAAAAGGTTCAAACCTATTGCCATTCCTAATACTTCGGCTAAATCGCATGCGGCAATTGCAATTTCGGCAAATAGATATAAAATAAAATTTACAATTCGTGGATAAGTTTCGCGGGTTGCCTGTGCCAAATCGAGCCCACGTACAATTCCTAATCTTGCACTTAAAGTTTGCATTAGCAAAGCAATTAAGTTCGATAAAAGCAATACCCATAAAAGTTGATACCCAAAACTACTTCCGGCTGCAATATCGGTTGCCCAATTGCCAGGGTCCATATAACCTATGCTAATTAAATATGCCGGACCGATAAATGAAAAAAGTTTACGCAAAAATCCAGATTTTGCTCTTGTGTCAACTGTTTGATTTACTTCTGATAACGATTTTTGCATAAATAATTATTAACGATGCAAATATAATTTAAACTATAGGTTAAAATTAATAATATCAAAACAAATTTGTAAATTCGCAATTATAATTTAGTCCTATTTTTTTGCGAAAAGTAATTATTAAATATTGTTTTTTTGTTTTACTGTTATTTGTTACAATACAGTTAAAATCGCAGTTTTATAACGGCATGCAAATGGATTTTGGCAAAAATCGAGTGCAATACAAAGAATTTGTGTGGCAATTTTATCGTCAAAAAAAGTTTGATACTTATTTTTATGTTGGAGGGAAAAACCTTGCAGAATTTGCAACAAACATTGCCGATAAGCGAATTTCACAATTGGAATCTTATTTTGGTTATAATTTTCAGAAAAGAATTATATTTTTGATATACAACAACTTGTCTGATTTTAGACAAAGTAATGTTGGCTATATTTCTTCGTCAGACCAGTATAATATTGGAGGCACAACCAGAATTGTTGATAATAAAGTTTTTATGTATTACGATGGCGACCATGTTCGCTTTCAAAAGCAAATATATGCAGCTATTGCTGAAGTTATGGCTAACGAAATGCTTTATGGTTCCGATTTTACTGCAAAAGTAACAAACTCAACTTTGCTTACCTTGCCAGAATGGTATTATAAAGGTTTAGTTTCTTATCTTTCAGACGAATGGAATGTAGAAATTGAAAATTATGTTAGAGATGGAATTCTTTCTAAAAAATACGAAAAATTTAATCGTTTATCTGGTAACGATGCAATTTATGCAGGACATTCTATTTGGTATTTTATATCGCAAAAATATGGAAAGCAGGTAATTCCAAATATTTTATATTTAACACGAATTAGCAAAAATAGTGAAAGTGGGTTTTTATATGTTATTGGTTTGCCAATGAAATATTTAGCCTACGAATGGCTAAATTATTACGATGAAAAATATTATAGCGATGAGCAAAAAAGATCGTTTCCTGAAAGTAATAAAGTTTTAAATAAAACTAATAAAACAAAGCTATATCAACAGCTTTGCGAAAGTCCCGATGGTAAATATTTTGCATATCAAACCAATCAAATAGGAAAAGTTCGAGTATATTTAAAAACAAAAGACGAGAAAAAAGGGAAATGCATTTTTAAATTTGGTCAACGTTTAGACCAAATTACAGACTATTCGTACCCATTGTTAGCTTGGCACCCATCTGGTAAAATGTTTTCGTTTATTACGGAAGAAAAAGGAACTATTAGATTATATTTTTATGATATTGAAGAGAAAAAGTTAGATTGGAAAGAAATGTTTAACATCGATAAAATTGTTGATTATTCCTTTTCGCACGATGGGTTTAATTTAGTGTTATCGGCTGTAAAAGATGGTCAAACGGATATTTATGTTTTTAACAACGCCGCAAATACATATACTAAAATTACAAATGATTTAGCAGATGATAGGTTTCCACGATTTATAAATAATTCGAATGATATTTTGTTTTCGTCAAATAGAATCAATGATACTATTGGATTAGATAATTCCGCTAATTTTGAAAAAGCTACATACGACGTTTTTGTATATAATTTTAAGTCAAAGTCAAATGTTTTAACACGCATCACAAATACTCCATTCGATAACGAAACAATGCCTTTTAGTGTTAAAAACAACGAATTTTTATTTTTATCAGACAATAATGGAATTATAAACCGCGAGCTTGCAAAGTTCGATAGTACAATTAATTATATTGATACTGTTACGCATTATCGCTATTTTACAGAAACTAAACCTTTAACAAATTACTCTCGAAATATTTTAGAGCAGAATGTTAATAACAATGCAACAACATATTCCGAAATATTATTTAAAAATGGGAGGTATGAACTTTTTAATAATTCTATAGATTATTCTGCAACAATTGATAATATGCTTAAAACATCATTTAAAAAGAATAGTATTAAAAAAGAAATAGAACTTGATAGTCTTCAAAAAATCAAAAAAAATATAAACGTTAAAATAGATACTATTGTTATTAACAACGTGCCAAATATTCAATTGTTTGATACCTCAAAAATAGATATCAATAATTATGTGTTTGAGTTTCAAAAAAATAAACAAAAGGGATATTTACCAAAAGCTGATAGTATAAAAAGTGTTGCTAAAACAGATACTGTAAATTCAAATCGATTTCATCCAATGATTTACCTTACTTCTTTTTATACTAATACTGTTGTAACGCAAATAGATTTTGGATTTTTAAGTAATTCGTACCAGCCATTTACTGGCGGCCCATTTTATTTTAACCCTGGATTTAATGTGTTTTTTAAAGTAGGCACAACCGATTTGTTTGAAGACTATAAAATAACTGGAGGAGTTCGTTTTGCTGGTAATTTTAACAGCAACGAATATTTATTAAGTTTCGAAAACTTAAAAAAACGTTTAGATAAACAAATTGTTTTTCATCGATTAGCACTCAATAGTGCAATGGATTATGCATTAATAAAAACTCATACACACGAATTGCATTATATTTTAAAATATCCGTTTAACCAAGTTACATCCTTAAAATTCACTTCAATTTTAAGAAACGATAGAAGTGCATATTTGTCGATGGATTTGCCATCACTGCAACATATAGATGTTACCAAAACATGGTTAGGTGAAAAAATTGAATTTATTTACGATAACACACGCAACAGAGGATTAAATTTATATTATGGCACACGTTCAAAATTGTTTTTTGAAGCTTATGATCAAATTGATGCTAAAAAAGCAAGCTTATTTGTTACAGGTTTGGATATTCGTCATTATCAAAAAATTCATCGCGATTTAATTTGGGCAAGTCGTATAGCTGCTAGTACTTCGTTTGGCCGCCAAAAATTAATTTATTATTTAGGGAGTGTTGATAACTGGATTAATTTAAGTACAAAAACGCAAACTTTCGACCAGTCGGTATTAATCGATCAAACTCAAAATTATGTATATCAGGCTGTAGCAACAAACATGCGTGGTTTTACACAAAATATTAGAAATGGAAATAGTTTTGCTGTACTTAATAATGAGTTACGTTGGCCTATTATTAAATATTTCATGAATCGCCCAATACATAGTGACTTCTTTGAGAATTTTCAAGTTATCTCATTTTTTGATATTGGTACAGCATGGAGCGGTAGTTCGCCAAATAGCGATCAAAATGCTTATAATAAAGAAGTAATTCATAATGGCCCAATAACAATTGTAATTGATAAAGATCGTCAACCAATTGTTTATGGTTATGGTTTTGGTTTAAGGAGCAGATTGTTAGGATATTTTGTTAGAGCCGATTGGGCTTGGGGTATCGAAAACAATACTGTTTTGCCACGTATTTTTTATTTATCATTAAGTCTCGATTTTTAACATTATGAAAATGGGAGCTACAGAAATAATGTCTTTAATTTTAATAGGTTTAATTGCTGGAATATTTGGCGGAATGTTTGGTTTAGGTGGGGGAGTAATTGTTATTCCTGCACTTGTAATGTTTATGGGTTTTACTCAACATCAAGCACAAGGAACTAACCTTGCTTTTATGCTTGCACCAATTGGAATTCTGGCAGTAATGAATTATTACAAAAGTGGTTACATTAATATTAAATATTCAATAATACTAGCTTTAGCTTTTTTTGTTGGTGCTTATTTGGGTTCGTTGTGGTCGTTGCAAATTCCAGATAACATTTTAAAAAGAGTTTTTGGCGGAGTTGTTATTCTTATTGGATTAAAAATGATTTTAGGAAAATAAAGAAAATTTATAAAACAGAAATAATTAGAAACACATTGAAATAAGTAGAAATAACTTGTTGTAATGTTGAGTGATTAGCGAAACCTCTTTTCTTAAAATGCAATTACGATAAATAAATAGAAAAATAAAGACATTAAAATATATATAACAAATTGTAAATAATAATAAATTAAGATTAAGGAATTTTATGGAAATTAATAATATAAAACAAATTGCAGAGAAATATTCTAGCAAAGTGTTAGAATATCGAAGATATTTGCATAAACATCCAGAACTTTCTTTTAATGAATTTAAAACTTCTCAATATATCATTGATTTTTTAGAAGAAAATAAAATTAAATATACAAAAGGAATTGCAGAAACAGGCATTTTGGCTGTTATTGAAGGTGCAAAACCAGGAAAAACCATTGCTTTACGTGCCGATATAGATGCTTTGCCAATATCTGAACAAAATAATTGCGAGTACAAATCTGAGAACATTGGCGTAATGCATGCTTGTGGTCACGATGTGCATGCAGCATCATTAATGGGAGCAATTTTAATTCTAAATGAATTAAAAAGTGAATTATCGGGCAAAATGTTATTTGTTTTTCAACCTGCTGAAGAAAAATTACCTGGAGGTGCAAAACAAATGTTAAATGAGGGGATTTTTAATGAAAACAAACCTGATTATGTTATTGCTCAACATGTAAATCCATCAATGAAATCGGGCACAATTGGTTTTAAAAGTGGCATGTATATGGCCTCAACCGATGAGATTTATTTAACTGTTAAAGGTAAAGGCGGACATGCCGCAATGCCTCATCAAATAACCGATACTGTTTTAATTGCTTCACATATAATTGTAGCTCTTCAGCAAATTGTTAGCAGAAAAGCATTTGCAGCAATTCCAACTGTTTTATCGTTTGGAAAAGTTATTGCAAACGGTGCTACTAACATTATACCTGATGAGGTTAAAATTGAAGGCACATTTCGTACCATGAACGAAGAATGGCGAAAAGAAGCATTATCTCAAGTAAAGTTTATCTCTCAAAACATTGCAAAAAGTATGGGAGCCGAATGTGATGTGCATATTGTTAATGGTTACCCGAGCTTAATTAACGATAATGATGTTACTTTAAAAGCTAAAAAATTTGCTCAACAATATGTTGGTGTAGATAATGTTATTGATATGGATGTTAGAATGACTGCCGAAGATTTTTCTTATTTTGCACAAGAATATCCATCAACAATGTATAGGATAGGAACTTCGGGTAAGGCCGAAAACACTAATTCCCCACTTCATTCGGCTTGTTTTGATATTGATGAAAGTGTTTTGCAATATAGTCATGGTTTAATGGCATGGCTAGCTATAAATTTATCTGATGAATAGAAGTTTGAAATTGTGAAAGCTGTAAAAGATTATTAGAAATTACCATTTTGCAATTAACTCCAATAACCTTTGGAATGATTTATAGACTTTACAATTTTACTTTTATAATTTCTTTTTTACCTTCTCTGAGTATTTCAACTTCAACAACTTGACCAGCTTTTAAAGTGTTAAGGCGAGTCATGTAATCATAAATGTTTGTAACAGTCAATCCATTCATTGCAGTAATAATATCGCCTTTTTTAATCCCACCAGCTTCAGCAGGGCTCCCTTTTTTAACACCATCAACGGCCAATCCTTTATCGCCAGAGCCAACAACATCGGGAATAATTCCTAATGTTATTTTATAACCACGAGAAGTTCCCTCTTCTTTACTTCCGGCTTCTTTAAATGTTAATGGTTTATCAATATTGGCAAATGTTTTAACAATATTAAAAGTAAATTCTAAAACATTTACTGTTTGTGGAAAGTTAATTTTATCAACATCATCGAATGGTGTGTGGTAATCTTCGTGTAAGCCAGAATTAAAAAATAAAACAGGTATATTGTTTTTGTAGAATGATGCATGGTCAGATGGGCCGTAGCCTTCGGGCGATTTTACAACTGTAAAAGGCAAATTGTTGTCGAAAAGTTTTATAATGCTATCGGTTTCTAAAGCTGTACCTGTACCGCCAATTGACAATTTTGGGTTTTCAGTTTTCATTCTGCCAATCATATCAAAATTTAGCATTGCTTTTATTGATTTTAAAGGAACGGGTGGTTCTTTTACAAATTGTTTTGAGCCAAGTAAACCCATTTCTTCTCCACTAAATGCAACAAATAGTAATGATCGTTTTGTTTTAACTGACGAGTTGCCAAAAACTCTTGCTAATTCTATTATTCCAGCAACACCAGATGCGTTATCGTCAGCACCATTGTGAACAGCAATAGTGTCTGGCATACGCGAACCAGAATCTTTTCCGCCCATTCCAAGATGATCGTAATGTGCCCCAATAACAATATATTCGTTTTTTAATGTGGCATCGCTTCCTTCAATTGTTGCAACAATATTATAGGTTTGTGATTTTACTTGAATTACATCTGTTTGGCCGTAAATATTTGTTTTTAAAATTTGTGATGCAGGCTTTAAGTTTTTTGAAATTGCCGTTTTTAGTTCGCTTAAATTTTGTTTATTTTCTTTAATTATTTTTTCGGCAGTTTGCCACGAAATAATAACTACTGGAATGCCTGCATCTGAAACTGTTTTGTCAAATGTTCCTGAGAAGGGTTGGTTGGGCTCTGTTTTTTCGTGAATTACCAAAACTCCTTTTGCTCCTTTGTCTTTTGCAATTAATACTTTAGTTCTAATTTTAGAATATTTATTATATAATTCTTTTTCAGCATTTTCGGGTTTGCCATCGAAAAACATAACCCACTTATCTTTAATGTCAATTGATTCATAATCGTTCCATGTAGTTGAATCTTGTTTAATGTTATAACCATATCCAACAAACGCTACGTTAGCATTAACAATATTGTTAGACGAAAAAGATGCAGGAACAAAATCGGTGTTTAATAATAATGCTTTATTATTTATTTTTAGTATGTTATTTTTTCCGGCAACTATATCGGTTATAACTGAAAATCGTTGAAAACCATGGTCTAGAATAGGAGTTGCGCCATATTCTTTAAATTTTGCTCTAATATAAAACGCCGATAATGAATCGCCTTCGGTACCAGGTTTTCGACCTTTTAGTGAGTCTGATGCAAGGTAGCCTATGCTTGATTTTAAGTTGCTCTCAGAAATTTGTGCTTTTAGTAAAAGCGTTGCAGATATTGCAACAAAAAAGAAAATTAATTTTTTCATATTTTAATTCTATATTATTAACCGCAAAGTTACGCAAAGTTTTTCGCAGAGAGTCACAGAGATTATATATTATTAACTAAACGTTTTATTCCATCTTTAACCTTTAGAACATTAAAATTTATTAATAATCCCAATTTACAACCTGATATTTTTAAATAAGTTAAAACCTGTGCTTTATGAATGTCATTTAATGCTTCAACGGCTTTTATTTCAATAATCACCTTATTTTCTACAAGTAAATCTAATCTATAGCCTATATCTAATTTTACTTCTTTATAACAAAGTGGTAGCGCTCTTTGTTTTTCAACTTTTAAGCCAATTTGATTTATTTCATAAAATAGACACTCTTCGTAAGCACTTTCTAATAGCCCAGGTCCAAGGGCTTTATGCACATTAATTGCACATCCAATGATTTTTTCTGAAATTTCATTTTCATGCATAATTTATTAAGTTAAAAATATTTTAAATTTAAAATAATTCTCTGCGGTTCTTTGCGTTAATTTCTTTGTGGTTCTCTGCGGTTAAACTTTTCCTATTTCAATTTTTGTTAAATCTCTAATAATATAAATATTGTAATCGCCAAGGTATGTAAATCCATGTTTTTTATAAAGTTCGGTTGCAATTAAATTGTCTTTATGAACTTCGAGTTTTATTTGCATATTTTTTTCTTTAGCAAATTTAATACATTCTTTACAAAGTAAATGTGATAGTCCGTTGTTTTGAAAACTAGGTTTTATTCCAAAATGATGCAAATATATTCTACGTGAATCGGTTGTAAGCCATGCTGTGCCAACAATTAGTTTTTGTTTTGTATATTCAAGAATTATAAATTTCCCACCATTTGCAAGTGTCGAATTAACAATGTGCAAATTATCGCCACGTTTAGTATTTCCTAAATCAGTTTCGTTCCATAGTATTGAAACTTGTTCGAAATCTGATGAAACAAAATCACGAATAATAAAATCGTTTATGTTAATTTTTTCTGACATATAGTTGACCAGTTTCGTATTTTATAACTTCAATTTTTTCATTTTTATCTATGTATCCAGTTAAAGCAACTGCATCATAAGTTTCGTTATCTATTTCTACTTTTCCACTTGGACGGAGAATTGTGGCTGCAAATCCTTGTTTGCCAATTAAAAATGATGGTTGCATTTCAACTCCAATATAACCATCTTTAATATTTTGCACAGTTTTTAACGAAAGTTCACCAAAACGTGTTGAAGCAAGGAGTTTTTTACCTAAATATAACGATAAGAAAAAAGAAGTTGTAGCCGATATTATAACAATAGATAGAGATTTAAAAAATGCTGGAATACCTTGTCCTTCGAAACTAAATACAATATTATCGACCATACTTAATGCAAGCCCAACAACTATTCCAATAACTCCCAAAATTCCTGTTACTCCAAAACCTGGTATAGCAAAAATCTCGATTAATAATAGTAATACTCCAACTACAAAAATTAGAATTTCCCAATTTTCGGCTAATCCTTCTAAATAAAGTGGTGCAAAATATAAAACTGCTCCAAAAATTGCTGCTACAAGCGGGAATCCAATTCCAGGAGTTTGAAGTTCGAAGTATATTCCACCAATAATTAGCATTATTAACAATCCTTGAATTATCGGGTTTATTAAAAAATCTATAATTTTTTCTGTAATTGTTGCTTCGTATTTTTCAATTCGGTAATTGTTTAATCCTGTAAGTTTTAATGCTTCATCAATAGATTCAGCTTCACCTTCGCAATATCCATATTTTATGGCTTCTGTTGTAGTAAATGTTATAACTTTACCCGTGTCTATAATTCCTTGAATATAAATTGACTCATCAACCATTGCTTCTGCTATTTTAGGGTCGCGAAACCATTTCGTAATTGTATCGCCATTTGTTATAACATTAATTTTTCCATGCGATTCGGCTGTTGCACGCATAGTTGCACGCATATATGCTTGATATTTATCAAGTGCTGGTTTTCCATCACTTGTTACAACTGTTGCTGCACCTATGTTTGCTCCCTTTTTCATAAAAATTTTATCGCATGCAATTGAAATTAAAGCTCCAGCAGAAGCTGCATTGTTATCTATAAAAACATAAACAGGAATAGTGCTATTAATAATTTTTGTGCGAATAGAATCTGCCACATCAACTAACCCGCCATAAGTATTCATGTGGATTATAATTATATCGGCTTTCGATTTTTTTGCAAATTCAAAAGCTTTTTGAGTTTGTCGCCAAGCAGGTAAATCAATTTCTTGTAAAATATCAAACTGATAAACTAAAATAGGCTTTTGTAAGCTATCGGAATATAAGTCATTAATGGCAATACTGCTATAAAAACAAAATGCAATAATTTGAAATGTAAAAATTAACCTTTTCATTTTATTTGAACAAAAAATGATGTAAAAACACCTAAATTTTTTATTCTTTATTTAAAAGCAAATGTTTAGTAAGTGTATAAGTATCACTATCACCTTTAGGTAATTTAAATTTTACATCTAAAGTTTTATATGTTTTTGCTTTTGCAATTATTTCATATTTCCTATCGGCTGGTAAAGTAATAAAATATTCTCCATTTTCGTCTGATTCGGTAATGTTTGTTTTATCGTCGGCAATATCTTTTATTATTATATTTGCTTTAATAGGTTTATTTGTTTCAGCATCTGAAACTTTTCCTTTTAATATTGATAGTGGTGGTCCTGATACAGAATTAGCTATATTGGTAGGTATATTCTTATTTGTTCTAAAATAATACGACATATCAACATTGTAAATATCGTATGCCCCATTACCTCCATCTCTATTACTCGATATGTATGCAGTTCTTCTGTCGGTTGCCAAAACAAAATGAATTTCGTTTCGTGTTGTATTAATTGGATAACCAAGATTTATTGGTTCAGACCATTTTCCGTTATCGTCTAAAGCACTCATAAAAATATCATATCCGCCCATTGTATTATGTCCATTTGAACTAAAAAACAAGGTTTTACCATCGGGATGAATATAAACTCCAATTTCATCATAAGGTGTATTAATTGGAGAACCAAGGTTTGTAGGTTTACCCCATTCTTTGCCTTCTTTTTTTACCATATAAACATCGCCATGACCAAATCCTTCTTTTTCGCGTTCGCTAATAAAATAGATTGTATTTCCATCGGGAGTAATACATGCTGAACTTTCGAAATAAGTTGAGTTTGTATATTTTCCTTCTAATGCACGTGGTTCGCCCCATTCGCCTGTTGGTTTTTTTGTTGAATAATATATATCGCCACTTTTTGTTACATTTTCAACATTTTTATAAATAAAAATTGTGCTTCCATCGGGCGAAATACTCATATTTGCATCGTGTGCGGCAGTGTTAATTGGCGGGCCAATATTTTTCGCAAGCGACCATTCTTTAGTCTCTTCACTGTAAGTTGATATATAAATATCGTCAAAATAGTCTTCAGAGTAAAAATCTATTTTACCTCCAGTATTTTCGGGACGGCGTGAAGTGAAAATTAATGTTTTTCCATCAGCAGTAATTGATGGGCAAGCATCAACATATTTAGTATTTATATTAGTTCCGAGATTAGTAATTTTAACATTTACAGGGTTTGAGATATAATCTTTAGCCGTTAAACATTGTTGAAGTAGAACATTTACATAGTCGCGTTCGTTTTGTTTAGGGGTAAGTTTACTTTTATATTTATAAAAATTTTCAATAGCTTTATCTAATTCGCCCATATATTGATATGCTTTTCCAGATAAAAAGTATGCTTCGCTTTTAATTGTAGTGTCTTGAATTGCAATATTTAAATGTCCTAAAGCACTATCCATTTTATTTGTTTCGACAAAACATTGACCCATTCTAAAGTTTAATTGTGTGTTTTCGGGATAATGTTTATAAAGATCGCGATAAATTCTTAATGCTCCATTATAGTCGTCATCATTGTATAGCAACCATGCTTGAGCCATTTTAACTTTTAAATTTTCTTTTTCGTCATCTTTTTGTGCAAAAAGTTGTATTGTATGTGAAAAACAAATAATTGTAATAAAACTTACTGCGATAATATGTTTATTCATAATTAATTAATTAATTCAGTTATTGGGCTGAAAGATAGTTAATGCCGTAATAAAAATGAAATTATTTGTCAAAAATTTATTTAGATAAGCATAAATTTTTTAAAGTTCTTTTAAATACTTGAAAAACAGATTCATGCCATCGTATTTTTTTCTATCAAAATTGTAATCGATATTTAATTTATAGTAATTACGAACAAACTCGACTGATAAATTCGGATAATTTGGTTCGATATTATTAATTTGACTAATTCCCCATTCTAGCGATTTGTTAAATTTGTTTATGAAATCGGTATTAATCTTTGATTTACTAACCCAACAGGCAAATACGAAAGGTAAATTTGTAAAATTGTTCCATTCGGTAGCTAAATCGTATTTATACTTATAGTTTTTTGATAGCTCTAAAGCTCTATCACCAATTATTACACCACCAGTGGTTTCTTCAATTTTATTTTCGTAACCATCAGTTGATTTAAGCCATTTGAAATCTTTTTTCCAATAATTTTTAGAAAGAACTTTAACTAAATTTACTGAACTACGTGATTGGTAATCGAGATATATATTTTGCAATTCAGATAATGGTTTTTGCGAAACTAATAATACTGATAAAACATTTCGGTTTGCACCAATGCAATAATTGGAAATAATATTAATGTTTTTCATTTCGGCAATTGCTGCTACTGGAACAAGTACAATATCGGCTTCGTTGTTTTCGAGTTTTTTTGCACAATTGGAAGGTATATCGCGTGAAAGTGAATATTCCGATGGTTTTAAAAATCCCGAATTCTCTAATCCATAAATAAAAGGAACAGTATTTAAGTATGAAACAGCTGATATTTTAATCATTTTATTTGTTCTCCGTTTTTTGAATTGCAATAGTGGTACCTACTACCGAAAATATACTAACAAATGGTGCTATAAATGTTCCACAAAATGGAACTATCATCGATAATGCGAATATTAATCCACTAGAAATTGCAATGCCTTTGTTTTTTCTAACAAATTTAACACTTTGCCCAATATTTAGTTTTCTTCTTTCAGATGAATAATCTATAAATGAAAAACCATAAAAATATGCAGAAACAAAAAATAATATAAATGTGCTTAATAATGCTATTATCCATCCAATTATTGGTATAAACGAGAACACAAAAATTAATATAATTATTGCAAGTTCGTAAAATATGTTGCGTAGTGTTATTAAAATTCCACGTGACATATCACGCATCCATTGTTCGCCATTAAAAGGATATGTTTTGCCAGTTATTATTTTTTCTGTTTTTTCTGATAAATAGGCAAAAATAGGCGACATGAAAATTAATATTATATACCCTCCAAAATAAGTAAATATTGAAAAGAAAATAATTTTTACAATAACCCAAATAAATCCACTAATAAACCCTTTAATAATGCCAGCATACCATGATGTTGAATCGAGATTTGCTAGATTTAATAACCATAATTGTAATTTGTTATTGTACAAATCAGCTAGTTCCGTTCCGCCCCATAAAAGCAGAAAATTAAAAGCTATTGGAAATAATAAAGTCCACCATAGTCCATTTGAAAATACAAAGCCTATTGCTTCAAAAAAAGTTTTGAACCCAATGCCAAATTCTTTCCAAAAACTCATTTATTGCAAATTATAATTAAACAAATAATAATTATTAAAAAACAATAAGCAACGAACAAAAACAAAGAACATTTTTAAAATTTTATTTTTTTTGTTGTCTTTGTTTTGCCATCAGCTCTAATCTTTCTTGAAATTTACTTTTTGTTACAGGTTTCTTTTTATTTTCGTTAAGCTTTGCAAGTATTGCTTTTTCGTCAACAAAACGACGTATTAAAAACATTTGAGCAAATGTAAATAAGTTAGCTAAAAGATAATAGTAACTTAAACCAGATGCGTAGTTGTTAAACATAAATAAAAACATAACTGGCATAAGGTACATCATAACTTTCATGCCAGGAACTGTTGAGCTTTGTGGGTTCATTTTGTTTTGTTGGTATGTGTAAATTATTGTACTTGCTGTCATTAGTAAGCAAAATAAACTCATATGGTCGCCATAAAATGGAATATTGTAACCAAAGTTCCAAATTGAATCATAAGAAGATAAGTCGGTTGCCCATAAAAAACTTTTTTGACGTAACTCTATTGATGCTGGAAAAAACCTAAACATTGCAAACAAAATTGGCATTTGAAGTGCCATTGGCAAACATCCCCCTAATGGGTTAACACCAACTTTTTTGTATAAAGCCATTGTTGCTTGTTGGCGTTCCATAGTTTTTTCTTTTGGTATTTTAGCGTGTATTTCGTCAATTTGAGGTTTTAACACTTTCATTTTTGCAGTAGAAAGGTATGATTTGTATGTTAGAGGAAATAAAACTAATTTAATAATTAAAGTAAGTAGAAGTATTATAAGTCCATAACTTGCAATAAACCCTCCTAAAAAGTTAAATATTGGAATTACTACAAAACGATTTATCCAGCCAAAAATTCCCCAGCCAAGTGGAACAAGTTTTTCGAGATCAGGAATGTCTTGTTTTGAAAGAGTATTATAATGATTTGGCCCGAAATAAAAAGTTAAATCGCGTGATTCGCTTGATTTTCTATCGAATGGAATGGTAAGTTCAGTTTTAAAGGTTTTTAAAAGTCTTTTTTGAGAACCAATATATTTATTTGAAATAACTGTTCCGCTTAAAAAGGCATCGTTGGCAACAATTACAGCACTAAAAAATTGTTGTTTAAATGCAATCCATTTTATTTTTGTGCGTAAATCCTCTTTTCCGTCTTTTGATTCATTTAAATAATCAACTTCATCGTCTGTATATTTATAATAAACTGTGGTATATTGATTTTCAAAGTCTTTTCCCTTTTCTTGCTGACGTGCTAATATATCCCAATTTAATGTCATATAATTGGCATTATTTGTAATTACTTTATCAAAACCAATTGTATTAATTCTGAAGTTCATTTTATAAGAATTTGGAGCTAGTTCGTAAACAAATTCTAAATATTGACCATCGCCTGCATTCAAATGCATGGTAAGGTGCTGTGATTTTTTGTCAGCATTTAAAGTCGAATCTGTTGATATTGCTTCGAAATAAAGGTTGTTTGTTGAAATGCTTTTGTTTTGCGAAAAGAAGTTTAATCCAAATACAGTTGAATCGCCATCAAAAAGTATTAATGGGAGAGAATCGAATGTTTGGTATTCTTTTAATTGAACAGAATATGGACGACCACCTAAAGTCGAAAATTTTATTTTTAATTTATTGTTTTCTAAAGTAATAAACTTTTGATTGCCTTCAACTGCTTTACTAAAACCGCCATATAATTCTATGTTTTTTAGTTCTTTAATTGAATCTGGCACAATTTGGTTTGTTGAATCTGATGTGGAAAGAGTTGGCATTGAGTTGCTTGCTGTTGATTGTTGTAGTGCAACAGTTTTTAATGAGTCACTTATTATTTGCTCAACAGAATCTCGCTGTTGTTTGGCTTTCTCAATATCTTTTTCCGATGGCTGGTTTAGCCATGCAAAAGCACCAAAAATAACAACAATAAGTATTATTCCAATAACAGTATTTTTATCCATTTTAAAAAAATTTAATAAGTGGCAAAAATACAAAAAAGGCTGTAAAAACAATTATATGTTATAAACTTATTGGTTAAATAAAGTTATAATGTAAAATATTGATTATAAGGCCAAAAATATGTTTATAAATTTATGTATAAGTTTTAGTATATTGATTTACGTTTTTTTTAATTTAGCAATTTAAAAATTTAAAAATAATGAAAAGAATATTTATTTTATTTTTTGCAATAGTTTTGTTTCAAGCAACTTTTGTAAATGCTTTAAATCCAGTTAAAAAATATGCTGTTAGTCCTTCAGATTTCGGTATGAAATTCGAAGAAATTAAAATTAAAACTGAAGATGGAATGCTTTTAAATGCCTGGTATTTTCCATCAAGCCAAACATCTTATAAAATAATGGTTTTAAGCGATGATGGAAATGGAAACATGGCCGATTTAATGGAACAAGTAAGTGTTTTTTTATCGTTAGGTTATCATGTGTTAACTTATGATTATCGTGGGTTTGGTACAAGTAGCGATTTTGAAATAAAACCTAATTTTTATATTTATTCGCAGTTTCAAAAAGATTTGAATGCTGTAGTTGATTATTTGAAAAAAGAAAAATCAAGTATTCCAAAAATACATTTATATGGAGTTGGTATTGGTGCTGGTTTATCAGTAGCAGTTGGTGCAAATCGTAACTTGGGAACTATTATTGCCGATTCTCCTTACACAACTTTTGAGTTAGCAAAAACCCGATTAAAAGAAGTGAAAAATATTGATGTTTTTGTACCACTTGGATACAATAAAGTTGAGTGCGAACCTAAATATGCTCTCGAAAGCAAAGGTGCGCAGTTAAGTGGTGTTTTGTATATTGTTGGCGATAAAGATTTAGTGTACACTCCAAAAGACATAAAAGAACTTATTAAAATAAGAAGTAGCATTTCATCAATATACGCTGTTAAAAACAGTAATGGTGATAATAATTTGTCTATTGACAAAGAAAAATATTTAGCAGAAATTAAAAGTTTCTTAAAACTTTAAGTGCAATAACTTATTACAAATTAAGTTGTTATTGCAATTCTAATTTACATTTATAAAAATTTACAAAATAACAATATGAAAAACAATTTCTTTACTTTTAGTATATTTGTTGTATCTTTTATAATTTTAAGTTTTTCTATTGCTTATTCACAAGTAAAAATACTTTTTGATGCTACCAAAGCCGAAACGGCTGGTAATGCCGATTGGGTTATTGATTCCGATCTGTATAATATTAGTTGGTCAAATGGGCCTGCGGTTGTTGGTGCAGGAAATGAATCAAATTCACAACGCATTCCTACTCCACTTCAAAGCAATATAACAGCTACAACAGCCGAATCATATTGGCAAGGTGGATTATCATCGTGGGGAATTGACCTAGTAAAAAAAGGATATATCGTTGAAACTTTACCATATAATGGTTCTATTACGTTTAACAATAATTCTAATCCTCAAGATCTTTCAAATTATAAAGTTTTTATTGTGTGTGAGCCTAATATTTTGTTTACTGCTACTGAAAAAACAGCAATAATACAATTTGTTCAAAATGGTGGTGGATTATTTATGGTTTCTGATCATACTGTTAGTGATAGGAATAATGATGGTGCCGATTCACCTGATATTTGGAATGGTTTAATGATTAATAACACTATTCAAACAAATCCATTTGGAATTTCATTCGATTTGGCAAATATATCACAAACTACAACTAATGTTGCTGTTTTGCCAACCGATACACTTTTACACGGACCAATGGGAAATGTAACTAAAGCTATGTGGAGTAACGGCACTACAATGACATTAAACACAACAGCAAATTCAACAGTAAAAGGAATTATTTATAAAACAGGTTCTTCTAATGCTGGAAACACAAATGTAATGGTAGCTCGTGCTAATTACGGAGCAGGAAAAGTAGTTGGGTTGGGTGATAGCTCTCCATGCGACGATGGAAGTGGCGATGTAAATGATGTGTTGTATGATGGTTGGATTGCAGATGCAAACGGAAACCACGAAAAGTTGATAATGAATGCAACTATTTGGTTAGCAACAAGTAATACTGCTTCTGTTGATGAGGTTTCTAATATAAATAGTAACGTGCAAATATTTCCAAATCCATTCTCAAATTCAGCAAAGTTTATAATTGATCCATATATTAATTTAATTAATGGAATGTTAATTATTTACGATACTAATGGCAGAATTGTAAAAACAATTATAACAAATGAATCGCATGTAGTTGAAATTGAAAAAAATAACTTACAACGCGGTATGTATTACTATCAGCTTACATCGCCTGAAAAATTATTAGGTAAAGGTAAGTTTATTATTAGTGAGTAAGTTTTGTTATTTGTTTAGTGATTCTTTATCAAATTCCAATGGAAGTAGGGTAGATGCATCATTTACACTATGAATATAGTTTTTTCCAGCAAAAAATAATTTAATAGGAGTTTTTTGTTTGCTTTGACTTTCTAAAATAACTTGTCTGCAAGCACCACAAGGATAAATTGGATTTGCGATTTCTTTATTATTGTGAAAGGCAACAATTACAATTGCTTCAATTGCGACTTTTGGATATTGAGAATTGGCATAAAATAATGCAACTCTTTCGGCACATAAGCCCGATGGATAAGCTGAGTTTTCTTGATTGTTTCCCGTAACAACTTTTCCATTTGCTAATAAAACCGCTGCACCAACCAAAAATTTAGAATAAGGAGCATAAGCATTTAATGCAGTTTTTTTTGCATTAATTATAAGCTTTTTAATGCTTTCTGGAAGTTCGCTTTCGCTATTATATTCGTTAAAAGATATCGTCAGTTTTTTTTGTTTCACTGCCTTTTAGGATTTGATTGAAAAGCAAAGGTATAAATTATTTATAAACATTTTAATTTTAAAGGTTTTGTTGTTATATTTTAATAAATATTGTAAATTTGATAAAATGTTTGAACTATGAAATTCAAATTTATAATAATTTTAAGTATTGTTATTCAAACTATTGTAATTTCAACAAATTCGTTTTCACAAAACTGGGCACCAGTAAAAACAGGAATAACAAGCAACTTTAGTTGTGATACTTCGAATATTATTTTTTCGGTTTGGGTTGACTCTGTAGAATTCTATGGAAATGATTCTGTATATTATTTAAATAGAGTTGTTAGACCATGCGATACTTGTAGTATTTATTATATTGATTCAATTATGCAATATATTGGATTGAATTTTAGTTTAAGCAATAATTTGTTTTTAAAAAACCAACCACAATTTTTACAAAGAAAAATTAATTATAACACCCTTTTGAGTTCCAGTTGGCTCAACGATACAGCAAGTTATGCATTATATCCTCAATTAAATGTAGGTTCAAATTGGGTGTTTGATACATTACGTTCTATAACTGCTAATTTAACAAATAAAACTACAGGTTTAGTTTTAGGAATTAATGACTCTTTGGTTACAATAATTTTTTCAACGGGGGATTCAATTGTTCTTTCAAAAAATTATGGGATAATTAAATTTCCAGCAGTTTCTGGAAGTAATTTATATTATCGACTTATTGGTATTGAAGGTATAATAAATATTGGTGTTAAAGTTCCAGGTTTTTTTGATATTTTTAACTATAATATTGGTGATGAATTTGGGTATAAATATCAGGCATATAGCCCAGAAAGTTGGCTACAGTTAGATGATCAATATATTGTTATTCAAAAAGATTCATTTCCCGATTCGTTACATTATATTGTTACAGGTAACTGGAATGGCTTGGGACAAGAAACAAATGGATTTACAAGTTATTATGGCTCATTTACTTGTAATTTGAAATATTATTTTGACAACGTGTTTTATAGTGGTTATCAAATACAAGAAGAACAAAATCATGTTGGTTTTGGAATTAACTTTTTTGATAATCATTCATTTGAATTAATTAACATATATCAAGGTAGCTGGGATAAAACATTTTCTACAACTTATTTTAACGATAGTTTGCAAAGAATAAGCAAAGAAATAAACCCAGAACTTTTATTTAGTCCTTCAGAATATAATGATACTATTGCAAATAAAGATTTACTTATTGAGTACTTGCCTGGAATAAATGGTAAAACATATCATTGTATTGTTACGCAGGGGGTTGGATATAATCTAATAAATATTAAAGATTTCGAAAACGAACAATACAAAAGGTTAACATTTTTAGTGCTAAATGGTGACACAATATTAAATTATTTAACAAATATTTCACAAAAAGATGTATCAATATTAAAAGTTTATCCTAATCCAGTTAAACAAAATTTAATAATTGAGGGGTTAAACAACCTAGAATATTTTCAATTATACAATTATTCTGGCGAATTAATTCTTCAGGAAAGGTTTAAAAATTATTCGACTAATGAGCCTACTGTAATTAATATGAGTGGAATAACCACTGGTTTGTATATTATTCAAATTGTTACAAAAGAAGGAACAATTTGTAAAAAGATAATAAAAGAATAAAAGTTTACTTACCAGATTTCAACATCATTTTCTTTATAAATTTATTAAATTACTGTTTTTGATGTTTTTTTAGGATGTAAATTTATTTCGCAAAAAATAGCGAATGAAAAATATATTTATTATTACATTGTTATTTGTTATTCAACTAAATGTGTTTTCGCAGAAAACTCGAATTACTCGTACCGAATATATAACAAAATACAGTGAATGGGCTATTAGAGAAATGAAACGGACAGGTATTCCTGCAAGTATTACTCTTGCTCAGGCATGTTTAGAATCTGACGATGGTAATAGCGAACTAACTCGCGAAGCAAATAATCATTTTGGAATTAAATGTCATAATTGGACAGGAGATAAAGTTTACAAAGATGATGATGAAAAGGGTGAGTGTTTTAGAAAATATAATTCTGCAAAAGAATCGTTCGACGACCATAGCGATTTTTTGTTAAATACAAAAAGATATGCCTCTTTATTTCAATTAAATTCTCGCGATTATAAAGGTTGGGCAAAAGGGTTAAAAGAAGCTGGTTACGCAACAAATCCCAAATATCCTGAATATTTAATTAAAATTATTGAAGATAACAAATTGTACGAATTAGATAAAGGTAATAAAATAAAAATTAACAATTCAGATACTTTAAGACATAACAAAAAGCAAAAGAGTGACAATGCGAATATTTTTTTAGTTGCAAATTTAGGACGTGAAATAAAATTAAATAACAGAGTAAAGTATATTTTGGCAAAAACTGGCGATACGCCCGATGCACTCGCAAAAGAACTTGATATGTTTACATGGCAATTATTACGTTATAACGATTTAACAAATGACTCAATACTACGCCAAGGACAATTAATTTATATTCAGCCAAAACGTAACAAAGCCGAATTTGGAAAAAACACTCACACCGTAAAAGCTGGTGAAACATTATACACAATATCACAGATGTACGGTATTAAATTAAATAAATTAGTTAAAAAGAATAATATTAACAATACAGATAATATAAATATTGGTACTATTTTGAATTTGAGAAAACAAAAGTTGCAGGCAAATAAACAAATTTGAAATTAAATATATTTTAATCAATAGTGAATGTTTTACTATTTTTTATAAATTTTCACAGCACTAATTGAACGCATTTTTGCATACTTATTTTAGGAACATAAAAATTGGCGATTTTTCAAACAAAAAACACTATTATAATATGTTTCTATTACTTACAAAATACTGTATAAAATTGCCGTGAAAAATCAATGATTATAAACTTTGTGAAACTTTGCAAATAATTATTTTCGCAAAAATCATAAAACAGATTATCTTTAAAAAATATTTTATATGAAAAAAGTAATAATTTCATTATTTACAATATTTTTAGTTTGTTCATATGTTTCTGTATTTGGGCAGAATAATAAAAAACTCGACTCTTTATGGAACGTTTTTAAAAAGGCAAAACACGATACTGCACGTATTAAAACCTTTTTGAATATCGGAGACGTTTATGAACATGTAATACCCGATACTGCCCTGTTTTATTATAGGAAAGCCACAGATTTAGCCGATAAAGCTCTCGGTTCCCTGCCTGGCAGGAAGCA
This sequence comes from Bacteroidales bacterium, assembly GCA_036171595.1. Classification (GTDB taxonomy): domain Bacteria; phylum Bacteroidota; class Bacteroidia; order Bacteroidales; family GWA2-32-17; genus GWA2-32-17. The sequence goes on along the minus strand of JAVHRJ010000432.1, from coordinate 1,287 downwards.
AGAATCCACAACCAACCCAAATTCTCCGGAATTTAAACTTTTTTCACTGAAAGCTTCTGCATTGCGATATATCGGAATTGTTCACAATGATCAGGGCAGTTATAACAAAGCCATAGAGTATTATCTGAAATCTTTAAAAATTTCCGAAGAACTAGGGGATAAAAAGGGAATGTCAGGGTGTTACAACAGTATCGGAATTGTTCACTGGGAGCAGGGCAGTTATGACAAAGCCATAGAGTATTATCTGAAATCTTTAAATATTTCCGAAGAACTGGGGGATAAAAAGGGAATGTCTTACTGTTACAACAATATCGGAAATGTTCACAAAGAGCAGGGCAGTTATGACAAAGCCATAGAGTATTATCTGAAATCTTTAAAAATTTCCGAAGAACTGGGGGATAAAAACGGAATGTCTTACTGTTACAACAATATCGGAATTGTTCACGATGAGCAGGGCAGTTATGACAAAGCCATAGAGTATTATCTGAAATCTTTAAAAATTTCCGAAGAACTGGGGGATAAAAACGGAATGTCTAACTGTTACAACAATATCGGAGGTGTTCACTATGAGCAGGGCAGTTATGACAAAGCCATAGAGTATGAGCTGAAATCTTTAAAAATTTACGAAGAACTGGGGGATAAAAAGGGTATAGCTCTTTGTTATGATAATATTGGCTCTTTGAATATTACTCTTGCCGATTCTACTGCTTTGTCAAAAAACCAGCGGTTAAATTATTTAAAAAAGGCAGTTGAATATAGTACTAAAGCCATTGCACTTGCAAAGGAAATTAAAGCTCTCCCTCATGAAAATGAAGCAGCAAATATACTTATGACCGCTTATGAAAAACTTGGCAATTATAAAGAAGCAGTAAAATACGCCAGAATATTTATTACTACTAAAGACACTATGTTTAATGAAGAAAAAACCAAATCGCTTGCCGAAATGGGTGCCCGTTACGAAGCCGAGAAAAAACAGCTCGAAATAGAAAAAATGCAAAAACAAAAAGAGTTGGATAATAAAACTATGGAAGCACAAACTGCTGAAAACCGAAAACAACAAATTATCATTATATCGGCTGTTGGCGGTTTTTTTATTGTTTTAATTTTCTCTGTTATTATACTTCGTATGTTCCGCCAAAAAAGGAAAGCAAATATTTTGCTTGCCACCCAAAATACAGAAATTCGACAACAAAAAGAAGAAATCAGCACTCAACGCGATGAAATAGAAGCACAACGCGATTTAGTAACAATACAAAAAGAACATATCGAAGAAATTCATAAAGAAGT
>JAVHRJ010000431.1:0-2469 GCA_036171595.1 Bacteroidales bacterium | reverse complement strand
AAACGATGAACAATAAACGATTTTATATATTAATGTTTTTTTCTTTTGTCATGTTTAGTGGAGTTGAAAAATGTTTTTCGCAAGAAAAATACACTTCATCAAATAAAAAAGCCATTGCCCTATTTGAAACAGCTTTAGGGTTTTACAGTAAAGGCGATTTAGCAAACACTAAAAGTTATATTAAGGCAGCACTCGAAAAAGATCCAAACTTTATTGAGCCATATTTGTTAATTGCCGATATTGAAAATGAACTTCAGCAATTTGATAAAGAAATAGAGGCTTTTTCAAAAATAATTAAAATCAATCCTGATTATAATCCTAAAATATATTATTTGGTTGCAAAATCTGAAATGAAAGTTGGGAATTGTCAAGATGCGGAAACTCATTTGAATAAGTGTTTGTCGTATGAAAATGTTGATGCAGAAACAGATAGTATGGCAAATGTTTTAATAAAAAATGCAAGTTTTGGAGCAAAAGCAATTAAAAATCCAATACCTTTTAATCCAATTAATTTAGGCGAATACGTTAATACTGAATTTAAAGATTATTGGCCATCGCTAACTGCTGACGAAAATACAATGATGTTTACAGTTACATTACCAGCCAAAAACAGGTTGCCAAATGGTAAAATACAAATGCAGGAAGATTTTTTTATTACTCATAAAAATGATGATGGTTCATGGTCGCCATCGAGTAGCGTGGGACCACCATTAAATACTGATGGTAATGAAGGTGCACAGGCAATTTCTGCAGATGGGCGTTTTCTTTTTTATACTGTATGTAACCGGAAAGGTGATTATGGTGCTTGTGATATTTATTATTCTCAAAAAAATGGACAAAGATGGTCAACACCTGTAAATATGGGGCCACCAATAAGTACAGAGTTTTGGGAATCAAATCCTGCACCTTCAGCAGACGGCAGAATACTTTTCTTAACATCAGGCAGAAAATCTGATTCAAGAGGGGGGCGTGATATTTACATGTCTAAAAAGAAAGAGGATGGCACTTGGTCAGAGCCGGTAAATCTTGGCGATAGTATTAATACATCAAGAGATGAATATGCTCCATTTATTCATCCCGATGGTAAAACATTATACTTCTCTTCGAATGGATGGCCAGGTATGGGTGGGCAGGATATATTTGTGTCGAGGCTTAAAAAAGATGGTACTTGGAGTACTCCAAAAAATTTAGGCTACCCGATAAATACTTATGTTGATGATTTTGGTTTAATAGTTAATGCTCATGGTAATTTAGCAATGTATTCATCTAATCGAAAAGGTTCAAGAGATTGGGATATTTATCAATTTGAACTTTACCCCGAATCTCGTCCTACGCCTGTTAATTGGGTTTCTGGTATTGTGTACGATGCTATAACAAATCAAAAACTAGAGGCCAATATAGAAATGCTAGAACTTGAAACTTCGGAAAGTGTTACTTGTTTAAAATCTGATCCTATTTCTGGGGCTTATTTAGTTTGTATTCCTGGTGAAAAAAATTATGCTTTAAATGTTTCAAAAAACGGATACGTTTTTTATAGTGATAATTTTTCGTTGCAAGGTGTTACCGATTTTACAAAACCATATAAATTAGATGTACCATTAACTCCAATTCAAGTAGGTGTTTCTGTTGTGCTTAAGAATATTTTTTTTGATACAGATTTATGTGATTTAAAACTCGAATCTAAAGCTGAGTTATCAAAACTTATAGCTTTTATGAACGATAATAAAAATGTGAAAATTGAAATTGGTGGCCATACCGATAATGTTGGATCGCAGGAGCATAATATTAAACTTTCGCAAAATAGGGCTAAAGCAGTTTTTAATTATCTTATAGAACATGGCATTGTAGCATCGCGTTTGAGCTATAAAGGTTATAGTTTTTCGAAACCAATTTCAACTAACGAAACCGAGCAAGGCAGAGCTTTAAATAGAAGAACTGAATTTGTTATAACAGCTATTAAATAAAAAATTTATTATTTGTTTTGAAGCTATCTAACAAATAATAAAATTTTTTATGGAATTTTAGTTTTATAACATCTTGTTTTTTGTTTTAAATAATTATTATTAATTTTCATTAATTTTTAAATGCTTAAATTATGTTTACAAAAAAAGTCCTAATAATGTCAGCTATAGTTGTAGCGTTATTTTCAATTATATATGCAAACGTTAATATAAATATAATAAATATGAAACCTGACGACAAACCCTTACATTTTAGTGCTACAAATAATTACAGTAAAGAGTGGGCAACAATTGATAGTTTAGATTCTAAAGGTTTGCCAAAGTCAGCTTTAGAGTTAGTAGAGAAAATTTATAAGCGTGCCTTTGCTGAAAATAATGCTGGTCAAGTTATTAAAGCTAGAATCTATCAATTAAAATATCGTAATATAATTGAAGAAGATGCATTTGAAGGTATTTTAAATGATCTTGTAAAAGATGCGAAAATTATGAAATTTCCTTACAATTCAAT
>JAVHRJ010000430.1:0-2476 GCA_036171595.1 Bacteroidales bacterium | reverse complement strand
GTACGTTCAAAACGTGATAAAGCACTTGGTAAACCTGAAAGTTGTTTATACATTTCAATAAAATCTGTCTCGTATGTATTTAACACATCTTTAAGTCTGTTTGCTAATTCATGTGTAAATGGAAATTGATTTTTACCAGGTCTGATTAATCCTTTTGCTAATCGGTTGCCACACCATTCTTGCATGAAGTTAATTATAGGTGTACGTAAGCGACCAAAAACAGAATTGCCAAGTTGATATGCAATGTCAGCACAAACAGCGCTTAAATCACCTGTATGGATGGCAATTCGTTCTAACTCGAGGGCTATTGTTCGTGAGAATTCAATATCTCGGGGTGTTTTAAAATTACATAAACTTTCCCAAATAGATGAATAAGCCGTAGTATGCCCTATAACGGTATCTCCTGCTATGTTTTCTGCAATGGTAACGCGTTGAAAAATATTTTTTTTATCAATTAGAAGCTGTTCAATGCCTCTATGTTGGTAGCCAAGTTGTATTTCAAGATGTAAAATTTGTTCGCCATTACAGATAAACCTAAAATGACCAGGTTCAATAACGCCAGCATGTATAGGACCAACGCCTACTTCATGCAATTCTTCACTATCAATGGAAAAAAATGGATAATTAGCTATTGTTTTAGTTGTATCAAAACGATTGTGCGCATATCGAACAGGTTTTAACCAAGGATGATTTATATAGGAGACACCAAAATTTTCATGTATCTCACGCTCAAATTTTTCGAAACACAATAGTTTTGATGTAAATGCAGTAAGACTTTCGGTATGATTAATCAAACAAGAAGAAATATATATTTCATGTGTTTTATCATCGGCAATACAACAAATTAATTTTAGTTTATTGTTGATGGGATATCCAAAATAATTTACACAGTGACGTTTAGGATGATTCAAAATAAATTCAATATTTAAATCAAAGAAAATCTGATAATTAATTTCTGGGATATCAGAAATCAAAATAGTTTGATTATTTAAAATAGCTATATAATTCATATTAATTGGGTAAAAGCATTATACTTTCTTTTATTAACTGAACAAATTCAATAGGTGGATTTAAACCTAAGTAAATAGCGGTAGATAAAAGGATAATTTGAGAGACTGATTCCCATGGGTTAATGGGTTTAATTTTATTTGCATCAACTTCAATAGAGGGAACAAATAATAATTTTAATAGATTTTTTCCTAAAGCCCAGAAAATTAAAGTGAGCAATAATAAAACCAAAATCAAAAGAAATATTTGATGCGATTCAAATAAAGATCTAAAGATAAAGAATTCACTCACAAACATTCCTGAAGGTGGCATAGCAGTTATACTTATAAAAACAAAAAGCATAACAAGAGCACCAATTAAGTTCTTAGAAAAATAATTTCCTGTTTTACGAATGATATACGAATGAAATGTTCGATGAATTTGATCAATCTGATAAAATACACTAGCTTTTACAAATGAATGAAGCACCATATGTAATATAGCAGCAAAATAACCAATTCCACCTGACGCCAGTCCTATGGCAGTTAAACCCATGTGCTCTAAGCTTGAATAGGCAAACATTCTTTTTAAATGGCTTACTTTTAGAATATAAACTGTAGAAACAAAAATGGATAATAAGCCACTCCATAATAAAACATGATTCATCCAAGGTTGAATTACTGTATTTGCCATTAGTGAATACGTACGAAAAATAGATACAAATCCAACATTCATTAGTGTTGTAGAAATAAAAGCACTAATAGGAGGTGGCGCAACTGTATGTGCATCTACAGCAATTGTGTGCATTGGGAAAAGCCCCATCTTTGTGCTAAACCCAACTAGCATAAAAAGAAAAGCAAGTTTAAGCCATAAAACATTTGCATTTTTTAAATGTTGAGGAATATCAGCAAATGATAAATTTACTGACCCTGCTTCTTGTAATGCTTTACTTAGGAATATAATACCTACAAAAGCAAATGTAATTCCAATGGAACAAATAAATACATATTTCCATGTAGCTTCCAATGAAAGTTGAGTTCTTTCGTGATAAATTAATACTGCAACGCTTAAGGTGGTTACTTCAATAAAAACCCATAAAACACCAATATAACTTGCAAGGTAAGCACAAGTCATTGCAGCAATTAATATAATAAGTGCAGAAAAATATATGCTTTGTCGTTTTGCATTATCATTTCTGTTTTTTAAATAGAGGTAACTGTGAAATATAGTGGTATAACTTAAAATAGTAAGTACACAAAGAAAAATAATCCCTAGTGAATCATATGCAAAAAGGTCTAGTTCTTCTTTGTGGATATGGCAATAACCATAAACAGTTATTGTTGTTTGAGTTAAAAGAAAAACTCCAAGTAATAAGATACGAACAATAATATTTCTATTAAAAAAAGTTGCTATAGCAAGCAGTACAGAGATAATAAGGTAATAGATAAACATAATAATTAATCTTTTAAATTCATTAAATTATTTACAC
>JAVHRJ010000429.1:299-2481 GCA_036171595.1 Bacteroidales bacterium | reverse complement strand
AAAATAGCAAATCCAAATCGATTGGAAAAAGGAATGATTTTAAAACTGAGATAAGGTAAAATACTATAGTAATTGTTGCGGGATTAGTTCACCGGTAGAATGCGTCCTTCCCAAGGATGAGAAGAGGGTCCGATTCCCTTATCCCGCTCAAAAAATATTAAATAAAATTTATAATAAATTAACTTTAATTTAATATAAAAAATTTTTTTAAAATATTTTTTGCCAAAGTAGCTCAGATGGTAGAGCAACGCTTTCGTAAAGCGTGGGTCGGGAGTTCGATTCTCCCCTTTGGCTCAAGTGATATAATATTTATACCTTTATGGCAAATTTTTATAGTTCAAGACTTGATAAAAAACAGGATGAAGAAATTACTCAGAGAACGGTGTTATTTGGAGTTTTAACAATAATTATTTTGATTGTAACTTTAGTTTTTGGTTTGCCTTTTTTGGTTAAAGTATCAGTATTACTTGGTGAATCAAAGAATAAAAATAGTCATCAGTTTACGGAGAAAATGATGCCACCATTACCACCTAGATTACTATTGAATTATGATGCAACTAATAGTGCTGTAATAAATATTAGGGGAATTTCTGAGCCAAAAACAAATGTAAAATTACTTAAAAATGATGTTTTGATTGGTCAAGAAATGACCTTGGATTCAGGCGATTTTGTTTTTGATAATATCATTCTGGATGAAGGGGAGAATCAATTTGTTGCAATTGCTAGTAATGAAAAGTTGGGTAGTAGTGAATTGTCAAAAATGGTAAGGATTAATTATGACAATGTATTACCCAGTTTGATTATGCTTAATCCATCTGAAGACACACTAAAGGTTGACACAGCTGATTTTGACATTATTGGCCAAAGTGAAAAAGATGTTTCGGTAAAGGTGAATAATCATTACGCAATGGTAGATGATACTGGCAAATTTAAGTTAAAAATGCAATTAAATTCGGGGAAAAATGATTATGAGATGGTAGTTCGTGATTTAGCTGGTAATGAGGTTAAGAAAAAAATTACGATAACTTATGACTTTTAGATTTTATCAAGATTAATAATAATGCTGTATAAGGATAGAATAATGAATTGGCAAAAAATGAATGAAAAAAAATAGCGATTAATGTAGATTTGTAAAATATATTACTATTGATAAATTCATATCTTAAACCAAGAATTAGAAATAAAACACCTATAATTCCTGTAGTAATAGTGATGTTTAGTAAACTGCTGTCAAATCCTGAATTTGAATGTGATTTTGGGTTATTATTATAATTTAACATAGGAATATTGTTGTAGCCAATTCCGAAAATTGGTTTAGTCTTAAAAATTAATATCCCTTGTTTGTAGTTTTGTATTTTGGCTAAAATGGATGAAGTTCTTTCTAATTTCGTTCCTTCACCTGGCATACGAGGCAAGATAATTAGAGTGAAAATAAAAACAATTAAAGTAAAAATAAAATGTTTTTTCGATTTTTTGACAAATGAGATATAAGTGAAGACGATTAGAAATGATATTAAAGTTGAGCGACTGTAAGTCAATGCCATACTAATGTAAATCGTCAATAATAAAATTTTTTTGTATTTTAAATTTGAGAAATAAGTTGATATAAAAATAAATAGTAAAATTATTCCTGTAAATGTTGGGTCAAAATAAGTTCCGACAAGGCGATAAAGGTGGGGATCCCATTCTTGTGAAGACATAACAGTTAAATTTGGCCAGATAAGATATTGAATAAGGCTAAACAGAACAGTAGAAATAAAAATAATATTTATAAATTTATTTTGATTTTTATTAAATTGGGGTGGAAAAATAATTAAAGAAACGATTGATAGAAGTCTAATTAAATATAACCATGATATTAGGTTAAAATTTATTATGTTTGATATGGTCGTAAATATCGCAAAAAAAGATAAATATTTATTGTTTATGGTGAATTTTGTTTGAGACAACAAGTTGGTTAGGGCAAATATAGTTAATATTATGTCAATATATGGATACAATTTTCCCAAAAAAAACAAAATTAATAGTGGGTAAAATATTATTTTTGATAAAGTTGCCATAGTTTGGAACGGGCCAAGAAACTGTAAAATGATAAAGACAAACAAGTGATCAAGCCAGGAATGCCATCAATAAATCCAAGATGCCAAAAATAATTTTGAAAAAATTTGGCTATGGGATATAA
>JAVHRJ010000429.1:0-289 GCA_036171595.1 Bacteroidales bacterium | reverse complement strand
TAATTCATTAGCACGAATTGTTGAGTAAATGTTTAGTTTGTTTAAAAATGTTTTTAGGTTTAAAAAGGAATAGTGAAATAAAGGTTGTTTAATATTAATTATTTTTTTGTTGTTTGACCATATTTCGTGAACTGATCCACAAAATTTTCCATAATTTTTGTTAAATAACCGAATGGGTTTATCGGTCGCTGATATCCCATGATACAGGATATTGTTTTGATAAATTAGATAGCGGTTAAATGAATAGCAGTAGTTTTCGACTAGGTTTGTGACATTAAGAAAATTAATT
>JAVHRJ010000428.1:0-2486 GCA_036171595.1 Bacteroidales bacterium | reverse complement strand
GATCAGACAATTGAGTTTGATGTTGTAAATGGTATTCGTGAAGGAGATTTTATTGTTTATTATCCCGATAAAAATATTCAGATAATTGGCAAGCTTGCTAACAATAAAAATATCGGTGAATGGAAATATTTTAATCCTAATGGTTCACTCCAAACTATCGGAAAATTTTTAGATGATTTGCCATCCGGAATATGGACATGGTATTATCCGAATGGTAAATTAGCCGAGCAAGGAAATTTTGTTAAAGGTAAAAGAGATGGAGAGTGGAAAACTTACGATTCACTTGGTAATGCTAATTTTGTTCTAAAATATAAAATGGATTCTGTTCTTGATTCAATTCAAGTAAAGAAATAATGAGTAGTATTAGATTTGGAACTTGCAGTTGGAAATATGAATCGTGGAAAGGATTGGTTTATCCTGAGGAAGAAGGATTCAATTATTTAAAAGAGTACTCAAAGCATTTTGATACTGTTGAAATTGATCAATGGTTTTGGTCACTTTTCCAGCCGTCAAAGGTTGTACTACCTAATAAAGATTTAGTAAAAGAATATAAAACATCTGTCCCTGAAAATTTTCTATTTACAATAAAAGTTCCGAACTCAATAACTTTAACGCACTACTATAGTAGTAGCAAAAATGATCAGTTGATTTCTAATCCTCATTTTTTATCAAACGATATTTATAATGAATTTATAAATATTCTTGAACCGATTAAAAATCAAATCGGATGTTTAATCTTTCAGTTTGAATATTTAAATAAGCAAAAAATGAATTCTTTGGTGGAATTCCAAAATCATTTTTCTAATTTCTATTCAAATATTGATAAACACTTTCCAATTGGTATTGAAATACGTAATCCTAATTATTTAACTAAAAACTTTTTTGCATTTCTTAAAGATCTTAAAATTGTTCCGGTATTACTCGAGGGCTACTACATGCCTCCGGTGATTGAAACCTTTAATAAATTTAAGGAGTATTTTACTGGTACTATAATATTCCGGTTGCACGGACCAGATAGAAAAAACATTGAGCACATAAGTAAAGGGATTTGGAATCAAATCTATATTGATAGAGAAGAAGAGCTAAAAGGACTAAGCAAAATATTTAAAGAGCTTCTGACTAAAGATGTTGATCTTTTTATTAATGTGAATAATCATTTTGAAGGCAGTGCTCCGCTGACAATACAAAAAATTAAAAACTTGATGAAATATTAGATAATATTGAATCTTGATTTAAGGTTGATTAAATATTATTTTTGGACGCACAAATTATTAGGGCCCATAGCTCAGTTGGTTAGAGCATCTGACTCATAATCAGAGGGTCGGTGGTTCAAGTCCATCTGGGCCCACACAAAATAAAGCTTTGTAAGTAAATTACTTGCAAAGCTTTTTTATTTTGATAGGGACTCGCTGCCAATCAAGTCTTTGTAGTGTCTAAATATTTTAATCAGACATTAAAAGGTCACCTATGATTAAAAACAGTCGAGCTTTATTTTAACTTTCTATTCAATTTGCGATTTTTGGTTTTGTGTAGAATTTTTTTGCGTCATTAAAGATCCGGGCAAATAAAAATTCTGTAACAAACCCATCAATAAATCCCCAGATGAAACCTATTATGGCTCCACTCCAGGAATATGAATAACCAATATAAAGTCACCTAAGTTTTGAGATTGTCTGTCCCGGAGAACCCCATAATAATAGCCACCAAGTTGTTAATAAAATTGCAAAACCTCATACAGTTCCCAAAGCTCTTTTACGAAGTTCCATGTTATCCTCTTTAATATTATTAATTTTCAACAATATTTTTTTTTTGCTGATTTATTTCCAAATATTTTATTCTTTTTTAATTTATAATCTAAGCCTCGGGAGAGTGTTCTGCGTGTGATCTTCGGGTGGTAACAATAGCTAAACTCTGTAACTCTTACTCTCTCGGAGTAGAGAAAAATAACCAAAGAAAATTAGCAATTAATTTCTTGCAAAGTCAATACAAACGGATAAGAATTTGTTTCCAATGATCTTGCTGAGAAAATATCAATTCTTATTTATAAATAAATAATTTTGTCAATATTAATTAGGATTTATTTAAGTTAATAAAGTTGTTTGATAATATTTTTACCTTAATATATACGGAGTATATCTTGCATCGTTCAAATAATCTTTTTAGATATTTTTGTATTGTAATAGCGTTTATTCTGAATATCAATATCACTGCACAAATAGATTCCACAAAACTAAAAACATTTAATCATACCGCCGATAAGATTATTCGTTCTTCATTAAACGAAACCAAAGGATATCAGAATCTCCGAGAACTTTGTGAGATTGGTCCGCGATTAAGCGGATCAGAGAATTATGAACGAGCTATCATTTGGGCAAAAAATAAAATGGAAATGATTGGGTGTGATTCTGTTTGGCTTCAACCAGTTATGGTGCCTCATTGGGTAAGAGGCAATGTTGAAAAAGCAAAAATAATTAAATCAAAATTAT
>JAVHRJ010000427.1:0-2492 GCA_036171595.1 Bacteroidales bacterium | reverse complement strand
ACATAATAACTTAATTCACTTATTTCATAAAAACATGTTTAATTGTTAGTAACATAAGATATAACTTAATGCAAGTATATTACAATCGTGAGAAATAGAAATATCAATATTACTTACATTTTTTATTATTGGAATACCATTTTCGGAATGTGCTAAATTCCAATTTTGTGATTTAATAAATCTTATAAATTCCACATTATTTAAGCTTTTATTATTGATGGCATTGTTTCTAAAAAAATGATGTTTAATGTTTTGAAAATTATTTTCATTTGTTGTTGCATACGAGAATATGTAATTTTGTTTTACAATAGTTTGAAAGAAGTAATTTTGCTCTTCAAAAACTGCTTTACCATAAATATTATTATCACTAAAAACCAATTTATCGTCATTCCGAACTTGTTTCGGAATCTGCATTATATGATTATTGAGAGATGCTGAACAATCCTGAACTTGATTCAGGACAGCATGACGGTAATGAGTTATTGTTATATTTGATGGAGTAAATGCTTTGTTATTACCTTGTTTGCACGTTATTTTATAAATACTTTCTTTAATAGTCCATATAACAGGAAGAACAAAAGTGATATTTTCAAAAAAAAACGTGTCGGTCTCGAATTTATTTAAAATTATTTTTTTTGCACCTTTTCGTAAAAAAGTTGTTTTGTTAGTTTGAATATATAACAAGTCGTTTCCAATGAAACACATATTATTTTATTTTAGATGTAATAATATCCATTGCATCTTTTATAGTAATAATTTTCTCTAAACTTTTATCGTCAATTTCAATGTTGTAATATTCTTCAATATCTAGTACAATATCTACTACACGTGCAGAATTGATTCGTAAATCAGCGGTAATCCTAGAATTTTCATTTGCATTATCAACTAAAGTTTTGTCGAAAGCATACTTGCGTATAATTTCTTTAATTTCATCGAATAGTTTGTTCATTAGTTTAGTTTTTTAAAAATTAAACATGTATTTACGTCACCAAAACCAAAACTTGCTTTGGCAATGCAATTTAAGGAAATATTTTGAATTAAATGTTGTGGAACACAATTTTTATTAACAATTTTTTCAATAGCCGGGTGAATGTCTTCGCAATTTATTGATGGATGTATAAATTGATGATGAAGCTGTAAAATAGCGGCAATGCTTTCAATTGAGCCGGCAGCACCAAGTGAATGCCCAATTAAAGATTTTGTAGAATTAATTAGCGGGAATTTATTTCCAGAAAGTTCTAAAGCATTACTCCAATTTTCAATTTCTAATGAGTCAGCCATAGTTGAGCTTAAATGTCCCGAGATAAAATTAATTTCGTTTGGTTTTGTGTTTGTTTCGAATAATGCACCCTTTATACAATTAATTACACCATTTTTAGAAGGAGCAGTCATACTACCGCCGTTACGTTGTCCACCGGAATTTGTAAAACCACCTTTAATTTCAGCATAAATAGGAGCATTTCGCTTTATAGCAGATTCCAATTCTTCCAAAACAACGATACCAGCACCAGCCGATGGAACGAATCCGCTTGCTGTTTCACTCATAGCACGGCTACCTTTTTCCGGCTCGTTATTATATTTTCTTGTTGTAACGTGCAATGAATCGAAAGGAGACCAACTCCAAACTGAATATGCTTCTGATGAACCCGCTAACATACGAATTGCCTTTCCGTATTTTATTCTTTCGTAAGCCATTAAAATTGCTTCGGCACCTGTATTACAAGCCGAAGAATTAGATGTAAGCTGATTTCCTAAAGCTAAAATACTGCTTAGAAACGCAGAACCACCGCTAAACATACAATTTTCGACTATTGTGCTACGAAGTTTTTTTATATTTTTACTATTTGTTAAAGGAATTATTCTTTCTCCATAAATATCAATTGCGCCTATTCCGCTGCCAATTATAGCTCCTGTATTATAATCAACTTCTTTTGAGTTATATTCTGGAATTGATATACCAGAATCTGTCCATGCTTCCAAGCCAGCAATTACTGCATATTTAATCATTAAACTTGCCGTTTGCATACCATAAAGTTCAATATATGAATTAAATTCGCTTTTTGAAATATCGGGAATACCACCAATTTGACAACCAAATCCTAATTCTTCTAATTCTGCAATATGTTTTATTCCGCTTTTACCATTTAAAAGTGCATTAGTAAATTCGGTTTTTCCTAAACCGTTTGATGCAACAACTCCAATTCCCGTAACAACAACTCTTTTCATTTTTTTACAAGTTTTAGTATTGCTGTTGTTTTAGCTAATTCTTCACCTTTTGCATTATGCATTTCTATTTTGCATTTTAATGTTTCGCACCTGTAATACAATTTCTTTGATGTTACAATAACTTTATCATTAGGTAAAACTGGTTTGTGGAATTCTGCTTCAACAACAGATAAAATTGGATTATATTCAATTTTGTTTGGATATGAAAGATAAATAACAAAGCACACTAATCCAATTTGTCCCATTGTTTCTAAAATAATTGCACC
>JAVHRJ010000426.1:0-2494 GCA_036171595.1 Bacteroidales bacterium | reverse complement strand
ATGACACAAATATCTGATTTTTTTCCAGCGAATCAATTAGGGATTAATCCAAAATTTGTAGTTCAGTAAAAATTAGGATAAGAATATTATAAAGATAAAATATTTTCTGTTACTACAAAAATATTGCTTTTTTTCAAAATTATTTTTGGGAATCTTTAAAGGACTGACCTCGAACCAATTTTTGAAAAACATAAAAAAACTTTGGCTCAAAAAAACTGTAATATTGCGGGAATGCTGTAACCACACCTAAAGCAACTTACCAATGAAAGTTCGAGAATATATTTATATTTTTTCAACGAAACATCATCCGGTATTGAAGTAATTTATTTCAAATACAAATCCATCAACACAAACACCGCAAAAATAACACTTGCAATTCCATTCGTTGTAAAAAAAGCAATGTTCACTTTACTTAAATCATCATGCTTTACAAGCGTATGTTGATAGAAAAGTAATCCTGTAAAAACAGTTGCTCCAGCCCAATACCAAATAGTAAAATGAGCATAATATCCGGCATATATAATAAATGATGCACTTACAATATGAAATAGTGTTGATAACATCAAGGCTCCCTTTTTTCCCAGCCTGACAGGTATCGATTTTAAATTTTTTGATTTGTCAAAATCTTCATCCTGCAAAGCATAAATAATATCAAAACCGCTTACCCAAAATAATACTGCGAAAGAAAAAAATAGGGGAAGCCAGGCAAATTCCCCTGTAACAGCAAGGTATGCACCAATTGGTGCTAATGATAAACCTATCCCTAATACCACGTGACACAATGATGTGAATCGCTTAGTAAAGCTGTAACCCAGCACCACAACTAATGCTACGGGAGATAAATAAAAACAGATGGAATTAATAAAAAAGGTGGTAGCAACAAATAGTAAACAGTTTGCAATCACAAACAACAATGCCGATATTGGTTTTACAGTACCTGACGGAATTTCACGAACAGCGGTTCGTAAATTTTGTTCATCAATTTTTCTGTCAATATAACGATTGAAGGCCATTGCAGCGCTTCGGGCAAAAACCATACATAAAATTATTAATAAAAATAATTTAATATCAAATGATTTATCAGTAAAATGAATTCCTAAAAAATAACCGATGATTGCAAACGGTAATGCAAAAATAGTATGGCTGAATTTTACCAATGACAAATAATTACTGACCATTTTATTTGATGTAAGTGCCATTGCTTAAGAGATTGATTTTTCCTGAATAGAATTTTAAGACTACAAAAGTACCAATTATTTTGGTCTGCAAAATTGGTAAAGTATGAAATGGATAACCCGAAATATATTTTGAAGTAGTCCCCACTATAAATTGGCAGGAGTGAATTTCCCCTTGAAAAGTGGCTGGTGTGAATTCCCCCTTGAAAAGGGGGGTAGGGGGATTAAAACTGATGCTAATATAAATTAAAACCTTTTTGGGTTGTAAAAATAGTAGCAACAATCTTTTATTTCTCTGAAGCAACATTTTTTTGAAATTAGCCTCCTGAAATTATTTAATTTTGGGTATTGATAATTTTGTTTAATAGTCCATAATTCTTGAAATTATGATCTTTAATGCCTTTGCGTCTTTGTGGCAAAAAAATAAGGCTTGTAGGAAACAAATTCACCAGGAAGAACCAAAACTATTTAAAATTATCACTGCATTATTCTTGATGCGACAAAATATTTTAACATGAAAAAACTTTTCACAATTCTATTAATATTTTTTTCAATAATAGCATTCGCACAATCTGATTCCATCGCCTATTCTCATGAATATGAATTTTCAGAAGGCGTTTTCTTAACTGTAAGTCAGCTCCTGCAAAACAATCCTATTCCGAAAGCATATATTGTTTCTAATATTCCGAAAACTCAGCCTGACTTCCTAAAGCAGGTAATGGAACAGCAATATTTTATGTTTAAAGATTCAGCAGGCAAGGAACAAAAGCTCGAAACTTCCACTATTTGGGGCTATTGTCAAAATCGTTCTGTCTATATTAATTTTAACAAAGAATTTAACAGGCTCGTTGTAATTGGGACGCTTTGTTATTTCACAGCAAGGGTTGTTACCAACATTGGTTTCCACGACCCGATGGGTTATAATAGTATGAATAATACTTCTGATGAATTACGTCAGTTTGTATTTAATACCCGGACTAATAAAGTGCTTGATTTTGATGCTAATAATATGGAAATGCTGTTAAAAAATGATGGTGTTTTATATAATAAATTTACGGCTTTGAAAAAGCGCGAAAAGCCCGATGCTATTTTTGTTTATCTTCGGAAATACAACGAAAATCACCCCCTCTATTTACCAGCTAAATAAATATTGGTTTCTGCAAAACAGCACTCCTGTATAATTATAAAGCCTATTATTGATAAATAAAATTTAGTTATTAATTAGCTTTCAATGCTCCTGAAATCATTGAAAAAAAATGATATTATTGTATTGCTTATCTGCTTTAGACATGCTGTCTTTTATTGTTTTGTAATTCCTG
>JAVHRJ010000425.1:0-12619 GCA_036171595.1 Bacteroidales bacterium | reverse complement strand
TGAACTTGTTTCAGCATCCCATTCGTTTTCCCTGCTCTATCAAATAAAATAATTCTAATCAACAAAAATGGTATGAGGAGGTAGCATTTATATAATGACAAATAAAGGAAATACAACACTTTACATAGGTGTTACCTCAAATTTAAAAGTTCGGGTTTGGGAACATAAAAACAAAGTGCACTCAAATAGTTTCACAAGTCGCTACAATATATGTAAATTAGTTTATTTTGAAAGCTTTACAACTATTGAAGAGGCAATTGCAAGAGAGAAGCAATTAAAAGCAGGGAATCGAGTAAATAAATTACTTTTAATAAACTCAATAAATCCTAAATGGTTTGATTTATTTGATGGGCTATTCTAACTCAACACTTTATACGTCATTGAGGGAAGGATTGACCAAAGCAACTTAGCGAAGCGATCTCACGAACACCTCGAAAATAAAATTAATTGTGAGTAATCTCTATACTTGCTTCGTTTCTTGAGATGCTGAAACAAGTTCAGCATGACGAATCTGAATTTTTAGAAGTCCCCTAATGAAACAAAACTTTAAATGCTTCTTCAACTTTTGAAACGGGAAATATTTCGATGTTGTATTTTGATAAATCAATTCCTTTAAGTCCGTATTTGGATATAAGCATTTTTTTAAAACCAAGTTTTTGAGCTTCGCCAATTCTTTGCTCAATACGAGAAACTGGACGAACTTCGCCAGTTAACCCAATTTCGCCTGCAATACATAAATTTTTTGAAACAGGGCGGTCTAAATCTGATGAAAGTACTGCAGCAATTACAGCTAAATCAATAGCTGGGTCGCTAACTTTTATTCCTCCTGCAATATTTAAAAATACATCTTTTGCCGAAAGTTTAAATCCTGCACGCTTTTCTAAAACGGCTAATAACATTCCAAGTCTTCGTGCATCGAATCCGGTTGATGAACGCTGTGGGTTGCCATAAGCAGCTGAACTAACAAGAGCTTGAACTTCAATTAAAATTGGTCTTATTCCTTCTAAAGTTGAAGCTACAACAGTTCCGCTTAAAATTTCGTCGGTATGCGATAGCAATACATCCGAAGGGTTTAATACTTCTTTTAGTCCAGTACTTTGCATTTCGAAAATTCCAATTTCGCTAGTTGAGCCAAAACGATTTTTTGTTGCACGCAATATTCGGTATAAATTGTTTAAATCGCCTTCAAAAGCAAGTACAGTATCAACCATGTGTTCCAAAACCTTAGGTCCGGCTATACTTCCTTCTTTATTAATATGACCAATTAAAAAAAATGGTTTATTATTTTCTTTTGCATATTTAATAAAAGAAGCTGTGCATTCTCTAACTTGAACTACAGAACCAGGTGATGATTCAACTCTTTCTGATTGAACTGTTTGAATGGAATCGATTATTATAATATCTGGATTTAACTTATCAATTTGTAGAAGAATGTTATCGAGATTATTTTCGCAAAACATATAACAATTTTCTCCTTTTCCGCCAATGCGTTCTGCGCGTAATTTAAGTTGTTGTTCGCTTTCTTCGCCCGATACATATAAAATTTTATAAGAATTTACACGTAACGAAAATTGCAACATTAATGTAGATTTTCCAATTCCGGGCTCGCCACCAATTAAAATTACAGAACCTGGAACAATTCCTCCACCTAAAACGCGGTTTAGTTCAACACTTTTTGAGTTTAATCGAGGCTCTGGCGAAATACTTATTTCGGAAACTAATTTTGGAATTGCAGCTTCTTTTGATTTACCAGAAATAGATTTTACGATTTTAATTTTTGGTTCTTCAATGTAAGTATTCCATTCACCGCAAGAGGTACATTTACCAACCCACTTTGTAGATTCGGCTCCGCAGTTACTGCAAAAGAAAGCAGTTTTTTGTTTTGCCATATTTATTTTAAATTTTTTTTGACGCTGATTAACGCTGATTTATTATGGTTTCTGCAAATAAAATTATCGAGTATCTGTGCAATATATGGCATATATTTGTTGGTTAATGTTTATAACTGGGTGAATAGTTATGATTTATTTTG
Source organism: Bacteroidales bacterium (assembly GCA_036171595.1). GTDB lineage: Bacteria > Bacteroidota > Bacteroidia > Bacteroidales > GWA2-32-17 > GWA2-32-17. The sequence goes on along the minus strand of JAVHRJ010000425.1, from coordinate 10,587 downwards.
ATTTTATAAATTCGTGACGTGTAAAAGCTCCGCCAGTATTACCATTTATTAATATTATACGCTCAATTATTAAAAATTTTTTGTTTAGGGTTAGTACTTCGTATGTACCGTCAAATTCATTATTTAAATTACTAATTGTTAAATTTGGCCTTGATAATGTGTTTGTTTCAATTTGCCAGTTAGATGTGTCGGAAGTAATTGAATCTGAATATGTTGTGCGAATTAAACTTTTATCTTTATTAAAAGTCCATATTTGTTTTGTGTTACCAACATTTGATAAATAAACATATTCCCAATTTCCATTAATTTTTTCTTCTTTCTTTTTTTTACATCCAAGCGAAAGAAAAATAATAGAAATAAATAAATACGGAATAATTTTTTTCATACTAATCTTTGCGGGTAAATTCTTTTCGTAAATATGGTGATTGACATTGCAATACTAGAATTTTTCTGTTTAATTTTTCGATATAATAGTTGGCATCGGTATATTGGTCAAGGTTTGAAATTACTAGATAATATTTTAAAAAATCTTTTTTTAATTCATAATTAGCAGTATCAATAATAGTATCGTTAGTAGTTCTGTAAAGCACATTATCTGAGGCAAATGTAAATACAATTTTAGTTGATTGTTGTGCAGCGGTTTGTGGAAGCAAATCCCATGAGCCAGTAAGTTTATTTTGTTTCGATTTTTTGCAACCACCTATAGTTAAAGATGTTATTATTAGGAAAAATAAAATTGTTTTAATTTTCATGTTGTAAAATTTTAAACAAAGCTAAAATAAATCATCAAAATTTCAAAATATAGAGTTCAATAATTTGTTATTAGATTTTATTTAAAATTGAAGTAGTTGAGTATCCTTCAATAAAATCGATAGTTTTAATTTCGCCACCTTTGGCTTCTACGATTTCGTTGCCAATAATGTTTTCGATTTTATAATCGCCACCTTTAACTAAAATATCGGGCTTAATAGTTTTAATTAAATTAAGTGGCGTTTCTTCAGAAAAAAGTACAACAGCATTTACAAATTGTAAAGAAGCTAATATAATTGCACGGCTTTCTTCATCTTGAATTGGACGATTTGGCCCTTTTAATTTGCTTACAGAAATATCAGTATTTAACCCAACAATTAAAAAATTGCCAAGCATTGAGGCTTTAGCTAAATACTCAATATGTCCGCGGTGAATAATATCGAAACAACCGTTTGTGAAAACTATTTTTTTGTTTTTAAAATTAAGAAAAGACAAGATTCTTGAAAATTCCGCATTTGAGTAATCTCTAAAAATTTTCGATTTAATAATTTCAAGTGTTTCCATAATTTAGGTTGTTTTTATTTTCTTTTTTGCTAAAAACACTAAAAGCATTGCTATTGGTCCGGTAATAAGCACCATAAGAGTTTGTGATTCGTGACAAATTGTTGCAAAAAGCAATCCATCGGCTTGTGATATTCCATAAAGCATAAGTCCTAAAGATACTATCCAATGGTATGCACCAAACCCATTTTGAACTGGTGCCGACATTCCCAAGCCTCCAATAGTTAGTATAAAAAATGAATCAATAAAACTTAGGTTTTTTGTTGCATCAATCGAAAAAAATGTAACGTAAGTCATAAGAATATACATAGACCATATAAATGCAGTATGAAAGAAAAATAAACCAACTTTTTTCATTTTAAAAACCGATTTTAAACCATGTACAAGTCCTTTTAAAAACTCGTTTATTTTATGAAAAAAAGGAATTTTAATTAATCTTTTTCTCATAAAAATTATAAAAACAGCAATAATTAATATTGTTAAAATAAAAATTAACCAAAAATAAATTGATGAAAAATATTTATCGTACAATGGATTAAAAATTTCTTTTGCAAAAAATCCACCTACTTGCTTAAATTTTACAATTAAAACAAAAGAAATCATTAAAAGCAAAGTAATAAAATCGATTACTCTTTCAGTAATAACAGTTCCAAATAATTTATCTATTGGAATGTTGTCGGTTTTGTTAAGCGAGCCACAACGTGTTATTTCGCCTAATCGAGGCATTGCAATATTAGCAAAATAAGCAATAAAAACAGCTAAAATGGCATTTTTATTAGAAGGTTTATATCCAAGAGGTTCAATTAATAGTTTCCATCTTAAAGCTCTACTAATAAAACCTAATACCGCAAAAATTAGTGATAATCCTACCCAGTAAAAGTTTGCATTTTTAATTCCATCCCAAAGTTTATATAAATCAACATTTTTAAATGCTAAGTATAATAATAGAATTCCTATTGAAGGAAAAACAATAAAATTTAAAATTATTCGGAATGTTTTTTTCAAATTATAATATACGATTAGTTGTAGTATCGGGGAAAACTAAAGTAGGTTTAAATGTTTTAGCTTCGTTAAAATCGAGAGCACAATATGATAAAATTATTACCACATCGCCTAAGGAAACCTTTCGTGCAGCAGGTCCATTTAAACATATTACTCCTGAATTTCTTTCTCCTTTAATAACGTAAGTTTCAATTCGTTCACCATTATTTAGGTTTAGTACTTGAACTTTTTCGTTTTCAATTATATTTGATGCTTCAAGTAAAGCTTCGTCAATAGTAACACTCCCAACATATTGTAAATTTGCTTCGGTAACTGTAACTCTATGTATTTTAGATTTTAGTACTTCAATTGTCATTGCAATTTTAATTAAAAAAATTAGGTTTATAAAATTTTGCGAAATTACAAATTTAATTGAATATTATCTATAAGTCTAACATCTTTGCAAAAAACAGCTATACAGCAACTTATATGTTTATGGTTTTTTAATGAGTTAACAATATGTAAGGTATCTGTATCGACTACTTCAATATATTCAATTTTAAAATCTTTATGACTATTAATTTCATTTGTTGCCCAAATTTTGAAATCGATAATATTATTATTGTTAACAAAATCTGATAATTTGCATATTGTTTTGTAAATAATTGACGCTTCTTCTCTATTTTGTGAAGATAATCGTACGTTTCTAGAACTCATTGCAAGACCATTTTTTTCTCTAATAATAGGACAAGCAATAATATTTACATTGGAATTTGTTATTTGAACTAGTTTTTTAATTACTGCTAATTGTTGAAAATCTTTTTGTCCAAAATATGCATTGTTTGGATTAATAATTTTGAAAAGTCGGTCAACAACTTTTGCAACGCCTTGAAAATGCCCAGGTCTAAATTTCCCCTCCATTATTGATTCTAAATAACCTAAATTAAAAACATTATTGTTTGGTTGGGGATAAATTTCTTTTATTGAAGGAATAAAAACCGCATTGCAATTTATTTTTTTAAGTAATTGCAAATCTTGTTCGTTAGTTTTTGGATATTTTATAAAATCTTGCTCGTTGTTAAATTGTATAGGATTTACAAAAATGCTAACAACTGTAATATCATTTTGTTTTTCACTTTCTAATATTAATGATAAATGCCCATCGTGTAAAGCACCCATTGTTGGGACAAAGCCAATGGTTTTATTTTCATTTTTGCATTTATCAATGTATGAGCAAATATCTTTTACTGTGTTAAAAACTTGCATTATCATTTCAATTTTGGGAATAATTAATTAGCAATTAAATTCTAAAAAATTAAGTATTTTATTTATTAAGCCATTCTTTTATTATAGTTTCGGCAGATAATAAGGTTTCATTTAAGTCGTTATTTATTAGAGTTTTGTCGAATTTATTTGAGAACTGCATTTCGAATGATGCTTTTGCAATTCGTTTTTTAATCGATTTATCATCTTCGGTCAATCTTTGTTGTAAACGCAATTCTAATGTTTTTAAATCGGGTGGGCTAATAAATATTGATAATGCATTTTCTCCGAAAATATGTTTTAAATTTATTCCACCTTTAACGTCAACATCAAAAATAACAATGTGCTCATTTTTCCAAATGCGATTTATTTCTGACCGCAAGGTTCCATAAAAACAATTCTCGTAAACTTCTTCCCATTCAATAAACTCGTCATTTATAGTTTTGTTTCGAAATTCATCAGTAGTAATAAAAAAATAATCGACACCGTTTATTTCATTTTCGCGTTTGTTTCTGTTACATGCCGAAACGCTAAATTCGAATTGTGGAAAAACTTTTAATAAATGCTTTACAACTGTGGTTTTTCCCGCACCCGATGGTGCCGAAACAATAATTACCTTGCTGTTCATTAAAGAATATTTAAAAGTTGTTCTTTTATTTTTTCGAGTTCGTCTTTCATTTGAACCACAATTTTTTGAATATCGGAATTGTTTGCTTTTGAGCCCAAAGTATTTATTTCGCGACCAATTTCTTGTGCAATAAAACCTAATTTTCGACCTGGATTAATTTCGTTGCATGTTTCGATAAAATATTTGCAGTGATTTGATAGTCGAACTCTTTCTTCGGTAATGTCAATTTTCTCGATATAATATATAAGTTCTTGCTCAAATCTGTTTTTATCAAAATTTTCTTTACTTACTAATTCAGATAAATTTAGTTTAATTCTGTTTTTAACAATTTCAATTCTTTCTTTTTCGAACAAATTTATTTGCGAATGGAGCTCTTCAATTTTAGTGATATGCGAAATTATTTCTTTTTCAAGAACTTTTCCTTCGGTTATTCTAAAATTATCTAATAAATTAATTGTGTTATTTATAGTTTCGTAAATAACTTCCCATTCGTTTTCATTTAGTTCTTCATTTTTTTGCGATAATGTTTCGGGTAATTGAGTTATAAGGCTTGCCCAATCGGTATTCTGATTAGGGAATAGTTCTTTTTGAATATCTTTTAATTGTTCAAAATATGATATAAACACATTTTTGTTTATTGTTATATTTTTATTGTTTTGGTTGTTTTCAACGAAAATTGAGAGCTCAATTTTTCCACGTTCAAGCTTTTTGCTTAAATCGTTTCTAATTTCAGTTTCTTTTTCGCGGTATGTAAAAGGAGTTTTTACATACACGTCGGCTTGTTTGCTATTTAACGATTTTATTTCGACCGATATTTTTTTTCCTTCAAACTCACATACGGTTTTCCCGTAACCTGTCATTGATTTAAGCATTTTTATTTTTTATTTTATTATTGTAAGTGCAAATTGTTATGATTGTTAAATGCTAAACATAAATGAATAGTAAGTACAGAAATTAATATATGATTTGTAAATAACGACAAATAAATAGTTGATTTCATATAATTAAATTAAAATTCAAAGATAAAATATTTTTGAATTTTAATAAAAAAGAAAATGCGGCAACTATTTTTTACTTTTAGCCATTAAGTAATTTTTAATTAAAATTAATTTATTATCGTCAATTTTAGCTTTTATTTTCATTTTTATTAGAATTGTATCCCAACTTTGTTTTGTATATTGTTGAGGTAAATGTAAATTATGACAACTACTGCAATATTTTATGTATAAAGTTCTTCCTGTTTCTAAACTATCCAGCGAAATGCCCGATTGCTCGCTGTCATTTTTAGATGGTAAGTACAAGGCCGGATTACAAGCATAAAAAACTATTCCAGATAAAATAATTAAAAATATTTTCTTATAATTCATAAGAAAATAATAATCTTGCTTGAAATTTTTCATGTCCAATTAAATCTAATTTATTATTTACAAAGTTTGTAACCTGTGGTGAAACTGAAAAGTTAATCCAAAACCCATTTGAAGATAATGAAAATGAAGGACCAATAGAAAATATTGATTCTTTTAATTGCACTTTGTTAATAACATTTTGATTAAATGCTTCAATTCCTAAAAATAAATGTTCATTAAGTTTATATGATAATCCATAAACTAATTCATTTACAGTTTCATAGGTATTGTTAACTTTTATTTTATTGTTAGTTGTTACAAAATCTTTAGTAATTGTATATTCGCCAACAATATTTAATGCTGTAATAAATTTACCAATTTGTTTGTCAAATAAAATTTTACCTTCAAAACCTATTTCAGTTGAAGAAATCGAATACTCAAAATAAACACCTGAACCTATAGTATTTGCAACAGGGTCGCTAATTTTATATTTCCATTCATTTGAAAAACTAAAGTCAGTTTTTTGAGACATGATTTGAGTTGAGTCTTCATTTTTTATTCCTGCACTATACTGATAATTAAGGTAAAATGCAGTTTGTAATTTTTTATCAAGTCCAACTTCAAATTCTAATCTATGTTTTAAACTTCTATAATAATCAGTACGACTGTCTTTTAAAGTAGTCCAAACTTCTAATTCTTTTTGACCTTTATTTAAAACATTTGTCTGATATGTGTATGAAAACACTCTGTCTTGCGCTTTTAAATTATAAAAGCAAGCCATTGCTATAAAAACAACTAATTTCTTCATTTTATAAATTTTTAATTTCTACAAAATTAGCTGTGCAATTTGTATTAAACAATCCCAATTAATAGGGATTTATATTAATTCGGAAGTGTTGAAATCTTCAACATTAACAATTTTATTAATTATTGCGTATATTGTTAAGCCCGAAGTGGATTTTATTTTTGTCTTTTCAGAAATATTCTTTCGGTGTGAAATAACAGTATGCGTACTAATAAAAAGTTTTTGAGCTATTTCTTTACTTGATAATCCTTTAGTTAATAATTTGAGAACCTCTATTTCGCGTTTAGAGAGTTCATTTTTATCTGTAATATTACACTTAAATGAGTTTAATAAATTGTTCACTTTATTTATAATTGAGTCAGTACTATCGTATATGTTTATAGTACTATCAGTAATTTTATTTTTATCAAATTCAATATACAAGTATTCAACCTTAGTTGCAGTTTTTAATTGCTTATTAATTAATGCTTTATTTTGCAAATAATCATTTTCAGAAATTAATACAATAATGTATCCCATTAAATGGGGATAGCTTTCCAACTCACCGGCTGAATTTATGTAAATAATTTCGTTGCTTAATGAATTTTTTAACAAATCGTTAAGTCCTAATAAAATAATATCAGATTTGTTGATAATTAATATTTTTGTACTGTTAATCATTTAGTTTTAGCTGATTTTTCTAAAACTTTTGCTTTAGGAAATAGTATTTTTTCTTCAATTCTTGTATGATTTTGTAAATCTTTTTCGAATAAAATTAAAAATGATAAGAGAGAATTGCATGTGTTAAAATCGTATGATTCAGATAAATATCTAATAATAAAATTCCTTAAATCAGAAATTTTATTATCAATATTTGAATGTTCTTTTTCGAAATCGTTAATTGAATAATTTATTTTCTTTTTTACAAATAACTTTTTAACACTTGTATCAGACAGTTCGATAATATAAGGAAAAACAATTGTTTCCTCGAATTTTAAATGTTCAATTAATTCATTCTGATAATTGTTATAAAACTTACAGATAACCTTACTTTCAATGTTTTCATTACTTAAAAGTTGTTTTATAAGTTTATTAATTTCTGAAATATAATAATTACGATAAAATTCATGAGTTTTTATTAAATAGTCAATTATTGTTTTAGTACTAAATTGTTGTAATTTTTCTTGGGGAAAGTAATGTTCGTTGTTAAATACATTAATAATTTCGATAAAAAACTCAATTTCAATTTTATTTTGATTACAAACTTTTTTTATTGTTGAATTTTGAAATCCAAGATTCACGCCTAATCTTTTAATTACAGGAAATAACAAATGATTTTCACTTATAATATCTGCAAGTATTTGATTTTCGTTAAATAATTTCATATTTACAAATTTTTCCAAAATTAAGAATTTATTTATAATAATTCTAAATAAATTTAAAAATATTTTGTATTTTTGAATAAAATTAAATTATAATGAAATTATTAGAGTCAATAATTAATCGCCATAGTCCACGTGCTTTTAGCAATGCAAAAGTTGAAAAAGAAAAACTTGAATTAATATTTGAAGCTGCACGTTGGGCACCTTCGGCTTTTAATGCACAGCCATGGCGTTTTTTTGTTGCCGACAAAAATGATAATTCCGATTTTTATAATGAAATATTAAATTGTTTAATCGGTTTTAATAAAAGTTGGGCAAATACAGCTCCTATATTTATTGTAACTGTTGTTAAAACTATAAACGACCATAACAACGAGCCAAATAAATATGCTTATCACGATTTGGGATTGGCTGTTGGCAATATGCTTAATCAAGCTACAGAAATGGGTTTATTTATGCATCAAATGGCTGGAATTGACCATGATAAAATTTTTGAAGTTTTAAATTTGTCGGCAAATTATAAACCTGTAACAGTAATTGCTTTAGGATATCCCGGAAAAATTGAAGATTTGCCCGAAGAAATACAAAAAGTTGAAACCGAAAAACAACGTGTACGTAAAAAAATTTCAGAAATTGTAAATTACTCACCTTTAAAATAATATATTATGACTTTTGAAAATATGGATAAGGTAGAAAAAGAATATACAAATGGTGAAGTTACCGTTGTATGGAAACCTCATTTGTGTGACCATTCTGCAGTATGTATTAGCGATTTACCCGATGTTTTTGATAGCATAAAACGCCCATGGGTAAATATGAATGGTGCACCAACTAATGCAATTAAAAGAGTAGTTGATTTATGCCCAACTCGTGCAATTACATGGTATGAAAACAAAAAAAACGATGATTTAAATAATAAAAATTTAAAAGTAACCGAAATTACTTTAGTAAAAGATGGGCCAATACGCTTATCGGGTAGTTTTAAAATTATTGATGAAAATGGAAATTCAATAACCTGTGTCGATAAAGTTTCGCTTTGCCGTTGTACAAAATCAAATCGTTTGCCATACTGCGATGGCTCGCATCGAGAATTGTAAATAAATTATTAAAATCTAATAAGTTAATTTATATATTTGTAGAATAGTATGTTGTGTTAATTAAGTAAACGATAACAAATATTATAAATAGCAAATGTCGGATAAGTAGGGGGTATATATGTGTTACCACACATTATGAAAAATATTATTACTATATTAATTTTAGTCGCAATAAATTTGACTGCTTTTGCACAAAAGTTTGACTTAAAAAAAATAAATAAAACTGACAATAATGGCTTAAGACAAGGCTTATGGTTTTTTTATAAACTTGACACAGCTATTTATAAAAAATATTCTATTCTTGAAACTTCTGACCAAAACAAATTCGTTATGGACACTATTGTGACAATAACAGTCTATAAATATGGCTATTATAAAAACAATCTAAAGGATAGTATTTGGAATATTTACGATCCTTCAACGAATTACTGTTGGTATGAAAAAAACCCTAATTTATCAAGGACAATGGCAAAAAATAATTTAAAATACGAAGCTCATTTAAAAAATGATAGTAATGGAATAATTAAAGAATATTCTCGTAATGGAAATATCAAAAATGAATTTGAAATAAAAAACAAAAAAATTGTTGGACAAATAAAATGTTATAATCAGAATGGCACATTAGAATTTATTGTTAATATTAACCCAAATTTGACATATTATGAAGGGTCAGAATACAATTTATTAGGCAGAAAAGTTAAAGACAAAAAATTTAATACTGACTTTGTAAATGAAAGAATTAATACTGATGACTTCTTCAACAAACTTAATAAATAACGTGTGGTAACACACGGTTAAAATTTAGCAGGCTGTTATGGGCAACTTGACACGAATAACAATATTCAAACATTATAGCGGTTTTACACTGACTGCAAGAAAATGCCCGCCAAATTCAACAGCAAACCTTTACCTATATAATTTTAACAAAACATTTGGAAATTCCGTATAAATTAATTAACTTTGTATGTATAAAAACATGTATTTTTGTATACAAAATTAAGTAAGAGTGTGATTGACAGAGCAAAATATTACGCTAAAAATCACAGAATAAGTCTTTCACGTATGATAGAATCGTATTTTGACTCTATGACTAAAAATGAATCATAAGAATTTGTAATAACTCCTTTAGTAGAGAGTTTGAGTGGTGTCGTTAATTTACCAAAAGACTTTGATTATAAAAAGGATTGTTCGAAATTTTTAAATGAAAAACATATATGAAAAATCTATTATTTTATGTGACATTTATTATAATGTTTTGTAGTTTGCATCCCATTCATGGATATTCTCAAAATAATAGTTTTGTAATTGGTACTGATTCGATGTATGCTAATAATGTGAATCTGGTATTATGGAGTGGTCATGGTGACAATTATTGGCTTGATGTTAATAATGATAGCATTTATGACTTCCATTTTGTGACTTATGCATATGGGAGCGGAGCATCAGGTATGGAAGAATATACTAAATTAACTCCATTTGATTCAACTTATATTGCAACGATTGAAATTACAGATTCTACGTGTTATCCGATTGATGTATATAATCTATCTAATTATATTTTAGTAGATAAATTTAATTTTTTGGACACTTTAAATAATAACAATACATATTCTGATTCTTCAAAATATATAGCCTATATTTATAATAATTGGAATTGGCCTTCATGTAGTATTGATGATAGGGACTATTGGGTTGGTCAAGGGTTTAAATACATTGGATTTAAAAAAATAATAAATAGCATTGAATATTGGGGCTGGATACAAGTCAAAGTGGTTGGGTATGGACAGATAGAAAT
>JAVHRJ010000424.1:0-2519 GCA_036171595.1 Bacteroidales bacterium | reverse complement strand
AGTCCCCTTTAGGGGATTTAGGGGTTAAAAGACTTTTCGGAGTGGACTCAATCTTGGGATTTTTAATGACCGTCTCATTTGTTTTATACCATAAATAAAAAGCGTCTAAAATCAATACTTTAGACGCTTTTTCGAGTGGAGAATATCGGTTTCGAACCGATGACCTACAGACTGCCAGCGATTTTTTAAAGCCTCGCTATTATTGATAATCAATAAATTACAGAGCTTAAAAATTGCAAAAATAGGTAATTTTCGGTAAAAATGCACCTGGAAAGAACACTTATCTTTGATACTAAAAGCATCAATATTTTAATTGCTAATTTTTTTTTTATATTTTAGAGAATTTATTATTTAAAATCCTGGGTAAGAAAAAACCCTTAATACAATTTGGGTTTCTAATACAAATTTGGATATGGTCTTTTTCTCTAAAACCTGCATTTGGGTAAAGCTCTTTTCCCTCCCAAAAAACACCTCTAACAGAATCAAAAGGGTTAAATTTTTCTTCTTCTCTAACTCGGTGTAAAGTTTGGATAACAGCACAATCCAAATTTCGCAATAAAAGCTCATCAGATTCGCCAGTTTTTTTATTTTGGGGTAATTGCGAAGCAATTTGAGTCAATACTAATAAATTATATCCTCCTTTTAACAGCTTAAGGTTTTCATAATCAAGTAAATCAAAGCAAAATCCTAAATCAATAACAGCACCAATAACAGCAGGTACTTTAATTGAACTATTTTTTCTTGTCATTAGGTGTTTTGCAAATTCTAAAGCTCTTGAAGGACTATTTTCCCAAAAATAGATTCCATGACCAAGCCAATCATGATGATTTTCACTATTTTTAAGAATATCGTTTGAATTTAATACTTTATCAACAACACTTTTATCACACCCATGAAATGCAAGAATTAAACCTGCTCTTGTGGAATACATAAATGTTTATAGTTCCTTTTTAGATTACCATTTTCAGTATAAATACCAGCATCTACAAGGAATTTCTTTGCAGCTTTCTTGTTTTTACTTAATTTTTCCTTATACTGATTAAGAACGTTTAAAAAATATAGGATTTCTTGTTCTGTCATTATAAAATTTATTTTAGACAAAAGTAATGAGTTTTAATAAAAAAACCTAATATAAATAGATAAAATTGATAACAATAATTAACTGTTATTTGTTTTAATTAATTTGGGGCAATTCTTAATAAATAAATAAATATTAAACTCAAGTTTTTGTCAAGATATTTAGTATTTGCTGAAATTAATTCTTTCTGGCGTGTGTTTTTGCAGGGTTGAAAGAAATTGTGTTATGATTGAAAATGAATAACTTAATTTGTGCGACTTTTGATAATTATTGAAAGCAGTGCAACGAATAAAAATGTTTCTTCAAAATATAGATATTTGCAAAAAACATGACAGTGGGTGGGTTCAGGACACATTAAGAGTCATTAGGCTCCATTTGGGGAGTTTTTGGGGAATTGGGAATAGTGAAATATAGGCAGGGGGAGTTTAATGCGACATGATGAGGCTAATGGGCTAAAATCGGTGTAGGAAAGAAATAAGGACAATCCTAATTTAATCTTTATTTGTTGTAGTTTTTATTTGTTTTTCATTCTTGATTTTATTATTATTGTGCTTTAGAAAATATAAATTAATAATTATGATGTAGATAATATAATAACGCAATCCGTTTGCGTTGCAATAATAAAAGTGTTGCTTAAAGTATTTCTCTTCTTATAAAATCGCCAAAATTTTAATGCATAATAGAAATAGCAAGAGCAATGCACCCAATGTGGGTGCGTTTATCTTGTTTTGTTTCGGTTAATGCAGGGTGTTTGGCGATACCTATAAGAAACTGATGTAGAGCAAGAGGTTCGCACTTTTTTTATTGAACCCATAGAAGGACAACTAACTAATTATAAATCTACCTTTTGAACCAAGGTTAATCAAAATTTAAACATATGAGATTCTTTCTATTACTATCAGTTCTAACATTGGTTTCTATTCAGACTTTTTCCCAAGAAAAAAAATTTATTAAAAAAGTTGTTGCTGCGTACGATGAAAAAAAATATCAAGAGGCATTGACAGAATTAAATGAATTTGTGCAAAAGAATGGCATGACAACATACGCCAAGTATTTTAAGGCATTGATTTATTATGAAATTGGCAATTGGCAATTACTTGATACTTGTTCCAATATTCTATCCGATTTTACTGGAAAAGACAACCAAAAAATGATCACAGAAAAAGAATTTACTTTTGATCCAGAAACTGGCTCAAAACTATTTCCTGGATTTTATGTTCAAAATAATGGCAAATTTGAATTGAATCTTTCTAAAGGAAAGGAATTCATGAATAAATACGCAAATACTTGTTGGTGTATTTTACGTGAAAGAGAATATCCTGAATTACTGAAGAAATCACTAAATGAAGATGATTTAGAGGTTATAAAAGGTATGGATATTTACGATGTTTTTGATGCCGCAGATTATATTAAGGACAAAACATATTATAAAGGCAATTTC
>JAVHRJ010000423.1:0-2519 GCA_036171595.1 Bacteroidales bacterium | reverse complement strand
TATTCATTTTATGGACGACCTTATTGAGACTGAAAAGCTTAATAAAATATTAGCAAAAATGTTAAATACTGATGCTGAAAACATAAATTTCTTGCCAAATAATTCGTTTGCAATGTCATTGTTAGCGTTGTCATTTAAAGAAAAGATAGTTACTCCATTTAACATTATTTCGACAATGGATGAATTTCCGTCGAATACCATTCCTTTTGAATATAAGGGTATTTCGATGAAATATGTCGAAGCTGAAAATTCGCGTTTTTCAGTAGAAAAAATTTTATCAGAAATTGATGAAAACACATTAGCTGTTGTTACTTCTTATGTTCAGTTTTGTACTGGATTTAGGCAAGATATTGAAACTCTAGGGAAAGAATTAAAAAACCGAAATGTTTTGTTTATTGTTAATTCAACACAAGGATTTCCTTTGTTTCCGGTTGATGTTAAAAAGTGCAATATCGATGTTTTAACTTGCTCAGTTCATAAATGGGGATTTTCGGGACATACTGGAACGATTTTTTATACCACACCTGAATTTCGAAACCGTTTTGCCAGTCCAATTGCTGGATGGCTTTCGGTTGATACAAATAATGAATTAATTCACATTGGAAAAAATGTTCCGTTTAAATTGCACAATTCATCGAGGTGCTATTATACAGGAACTTATAATTTGCAAACTTTAATAGGATTTAAAGCATCGTTAGAATATTTAAATAATATTGGATTTGAAAATATTAGCAAACGATTATTTGAATTAGGTGATTATCTTATTAAAAAACTTAACGAGGCAAAAATTCAAATTGTATCGCCTATTAGTAATAAAGAGGAACGTTCGGCAATAATATCAATAACATTAGGTAGCGAATTAAATAATAACGCGTTGTCTTTTTTAGAATCAAAAAATATTTTTACATCTTTACGTTTTGGAATGATTAGAATTTCGTTTAATATTTTTAATAATTTTGATGATATTGATACACTTATAGAAGCTTTATTAGAATTTAAAAAAGCAAATTGAATGAAAACATTTTCTTTAATAACATTATTTATTGTAGTATGTTATATAACTACATTTGGACAGAAAGCAAATTTAAAAAATTGGCATCATAAAGATTCTAAAATTGACAAATTTCAGGGAATAAGTTCCGATAAAGCATACCAAGAATTACTTAAAGGTAAAACTTCTAAAACAGTTATTGTTGCTATAATTGATAGTGGAACCGACACAACTCACGAAGATTTAAAAGGTAAGTTTTGGATTAACGAAGATGAAATTCCAAATAATGGGATTGACGACGATAACAATGGGTACATTGATGATATTAATGGTTGGAGTTTTTTAGGAAATTCGAAAGGTGAAAACATTTTGCACGAAACTTTAGAAATAACCAGAGTTTATAAAGAGTTAAACGAAAAATTTAGCAAAATAGACACAATAAATTTAAGTGAAAATAACAAAAAAGAATTTATATTTTATAAATTGGTAAGATCCGATTTTCAAAAGAAATATAAAAAAGCTAAAGCAGAATACGATGGTTTTAAGTTATTTAGTGAATATTATACTTTGGCCGATAAAAATGTAAAACAAGAATTAGGAAAAGATGATTACACAACCGAAGATTTAAAAATATTTAGTTTATCGAATAATGAAGCAGTAAAAAATTCGGCATTTTATCTTTTACAAATTAACGAAAAGGGTTTTACAAAGGCAGAATATAAGTCATTTAAAAATCATGTTGAAAGTGAATATGAATATCGCTATAATGTTGATTACAACCCAAGAACAATAGTTGGCGATAACCCAACCGAAACAAATGATAGCATTTATGGAAGTAATGATGTAATGGGGCCAAGTTGCGGTCATGGTACTTATGTGGCTGGGGTTGTGGGTGCAAACAGAGAGAACAATAACGATGCTTATGGAATTGCCGATAATGTAAAATTAATGATTTTGCGCGTTGTTCCTAATGGAGATGAGCGCGATAAAGATGTTGCAAATGCTATAAAATATGCTGTAAATAATGGGGCTCAAGTTGTAAACATGAGTTTCGGAAAGGATTATTCGCCACAAAAAGCGTTTGTTGACGAAGCACTCGAACTTGCAAATAAAAAGGGGGTTTTATTAATTCATGCAGCAGGTAATGAATCTGAAAATTCTGATATTAAATGGCATTATCCAATAAATCGTTTAGATAGTAATAATGTTATAACAAAATACTGGATAGAAGTTGGTGCTTCATCATTTAAAGCAAATAAAAAATTACCAGCAGTATTTTCAAATTATGGGCAACAAAATGTAGATATTTTCGCTCCAGGGGCAAGAGTTTACTCATTACAGCCTGGTAATAAGTACGAATCGGCCGATGGCACGAGTTCAGCCTGTCCAGTAGTTACTGGGGTTGCAGCATTGCTTATGTCGTATTTTCCGCAACTTACACCACTAGAAATTAAAGAAATAATTTTAAACTCAGCTGTGCCTTTCAAAAAACTTAAAGTTTTTATTCCAAACAAAACCGAAATAAAAC
>JAVHRJ010000422.1:0-2522 GCA_036171595.1 Bacteroidales bacterium | reverse complement strand
AATACTTGTTCCTGACGTATCTTGGCACTATCAGGATGTGAAAAAGGGGAATAATACGAAGGAGATGCTGGTAGACCAGCCAATAATGACATTTCAGCTAGACTTAAATTAGAAATATCCTTATTGAATACTCCTGCCGCTGCCGCTTCAATTCCCCATAAAGTACCACCATAGGGGGTTTGATTAAAATACATCTCTAAAATTTGTTTTTTATTATACATTATTTCCGTACCAACGGTTAAAATTGCTTCTTTTATTTTTCTATTCCATGTCCGTTCAGGTGATAGCAATACATTTTTGACTAATTGTTGAGTTAAAGTTGAGCCACCTTGAAGTCGTTTTTCTATAATAGTTCGGTAAAGTCCCCGAATAATTCCTTTAAAATCAAATCCAAAATGGTTATAAAAATTAGCATCTTCAATTGCTAAAGTTGCCAAAACCATTTTTTCTGGTATTTGAGATAATGGTATCTCATGTCGTTTTTTTTCTGCATAAATTTCGTAAATTAATTTTCCATTTCGATCATATATTTGCGACGATTCAGGAAATTCACTACTACTAAGTTTTTTTGGGCTGGGTAAATCACGCAAAACCCATAATAACATTATTAAAAATAAACCCACAAAAACCACCGCTATTTTAATTAATAGTCTCTTTTTTTTCTTCAATAAATTTTTGTATTTTTTCATTTGTCTGGCTGTATTTTCTCATTTTTGAAGTGATTTGTCTGTATGCTTTTGCTGTCTCCATAATCTTAACTCTGTTTGTTGGACATATATCCCAAGCTAAAATTAAATTATCAACTGCATTATCTGTCGACATTCCATCGTTTTCCGCCATTTGTTTGTCGGCTATTAACATAAATAAATTTGATTTTTTACAATTATCTCTAGTTAATAAAAGCCATAATTTATCTCTCCAGATTTTGATTGGATACAATAAAATATTTGATGATCGTATTTTTATCTTTGGTAAATAATATACAGACTTAATTTGCTCACCATTTCCATAGTCTGTTGTATATTCGATTGGCACTACTCTGATTTTGTCATCATTAATTTCACCCATTACAGTTTCAAGATTTGCCCTAGCAATTGATATAAATAAAATTACTATCGCAAAAACAATCAAAATTGAAATAAATACATTTTGTTTCATTTGTGAAAAAATGCCTGTGTTAAATTAATAAATTTTATCGGTCCTTTTAATCTTATATATGTTATCTGCCCCACATAAGCAATATAATTCAACACTTTAATTATTATACTCGTTTTCTCTTTTCTTGTTTCCCGTTTCATGTTTCTTATTACTAGTTTTCCATAACCATTTGCTACATATTTTTTCGCCCAATCGTTTTGATTTATAAATTTTTTATAGATATTATTTTTATTTAATAAAACTTTCATCATTACTATATCGACCGCATTTTTTTGATTTTGTTTTTTTTGTGGTACCACTATATTACTTTCATCCATCCACAGATTAAAACAAAAATCATTAGGCTTTTCTTTTTGTCCAAATTTTCGGTGATGGATATTGTGTACTCTTATGTATATTCTCAATAGTAGCCGTGTTAGCCACATTGTATTTTTTTTGCATATTATAAATAAGTCAATATCTTCATTTTTTTTGGCATTCTCTGCTGCCACCGATCCAGTCAACCCCACCATAAAAATATTTTTAAATTTTGACAAGTGATATTTTACCAGTTCCTTGGCTAATTTTATCTTCTTATTATTTTCAATATTATTTTTATCGTAACTCGTAACTTGTAACCGATAACTCGTAACTATTTTTGTAATTTGATTTAAACTGTATTTTTTATCAGTTAATAGTCTCCACTGTAATTGTCTTAAGTTTAATTTACCTCCAAACTGGTTAGCATAATTAATTGTTTTTTTAATTTTATTTAATAGTGACATCCATTCATTTTAATTGATATAATCATAAATAGATTGATATGAATAAAAAATCCACAAGGTATCGCCTTTATGAAATGATCCCTGGGTCTGTAGCTTGGTTTGTAATCTTATTTCCAATTTGGGGCTCATTCGTTTTACCAAAGACTGTTGCTTATTTTGTTGTTACTTTTTTGGTTTATTGGTTGTATCAGTCATTTAAATCGGCCATATTGGCAGTACGGGGATATTATTTAATTATTGCTTCTCAAAAAATTAATTGGTTAGATCTGTTTAATTCTGATTTTCGTGTCGATTGGTTAAAATATAGGGATATCCAACATGTAGTTATTATTCCTTCATATAAAGAACCAGTTGAAGTTATTGAAATGATATTTGGTTCCTTGGCCTTACAAACTGATATTGACTTAAAAAAAATTCATGTAATTTTTAGTCAAGAAGTTCGTGCAGGAACTGAAAATAACACTCAAACCGAAAACTATTTTAGGCAAAAATATCATTCTATTTTTGGTTCGTTAAATATTATTGCTCACCCTTCTAATATTCCAGGAGAAATTGCAGGAAAACACACTAATGAAGCTTTTGCTGCCAAATATTTTAAAT
>JAVHRJ010000421.1:0-2531 GCA_036171595.1 Bacteroidales bacterium | reverse complement strand
GTCCTTACAGGACACATATTTGATTTTATTTAGTTTTTACCAAGCGGTTGTCCCAATGGGACAATTTAATATTAATTAAATCTAACATTCTAAACCCTTAATTCGCATTAATCATAAACATCATACTCCCAATATTCAAAATCTTCGTCAAAATAATACTCATCTTCTTCATCTATTCTTTCGTCTTGTAAAGTGCCAATTGAGGAAAAAACAGCTAAAGAGCTAACATTATTTTGATTAAATCTAATTACATATTTATTTCTAGATATTTTATAAAAACGAGTTACTTCGGCATTTTTATATTTTTCTTGAAACGATAAAATAACTTCTGAAGGGACATCAAGTTTTTTAACTTCGTTCCAATTCCCTTCATTTCCATGAGTTATTTTTATAAAAGCTACAGGCGAACAAGAAGTTAATATAAATATAAGAAAAACTATTTTGTAAATCATAATTTTAATTTGTTATAACAAATCTATTTCTTCATCAATAAATTTAATTCCAAAATTTTCTAATTTATTAAGAATAGGATTATACAATTCTGGAATAACTGGAGTATGTACCCCAACAACTTTAATTTCACCATGTAGCAGCATTTCTGTAGCAATGGCAACAGGCATCCCGACAGTTATTGCCATTGATGTTTCGGTAGCATTTTTACCATATACAATTAATGATGAAGTTATTTGTTTGTGTATATTGTTAATTTTATATTCAAATTTATGTTGCATTACAATCATATCCTTATCTTCAGGCGATAATTTCCATTTATCTTCGAGAATACGTTGTAAAACTTGAGCAGGAGTTGCTTTGTTTAATCCTATTAATTTTTTATCAAAAATTCCAAGCCAAATTAATTTATCCATTGTATCAGAATTTGGCATAATATTACAAATTTTGCAAAGTTTTTCTTCAACTGAAAGATTTTCATCATAAGGTAAATATAAGTTAATAAAATCACGATATGTCATTTTATCAACATCTTCTAATTGATAGGTATCGTCGGTAGCACCTAACTGTGCAAAAACATTCCAAGCATTACAAAATCCAGGACGACGCATAGTGCCTCTAAAAAGTGAAGGGATATCATGTATCCCATAAGTATCGCGATAACTAAGCGAATCGCGATTGGCGTAAACATCAAATTCTCCTAAATTTAAAACTTTCGTTTTAAATATTCTTTTAAATAATTGACTATAAGGGATATATTTATATGTTCCTTTCTCAATATATTTAGCTGTTCCCTGCCCTGCAACAACTACATTACGTGGATTCCAAGTAAATTTGTAATTCCAAGGATTATTATCATATTCTGGAGCAATTAATCCACCTGTATTTGATGAAAACGCTATTAATTTACCACCTGAGTTTTTTATTTTATCAATAATTCTCATCGCTGACATGTGGTCAATACCAGGATCAACACCCATTTCATTTAATAATGTTAAACCTTTAGCACGAGCTTCGACATCCAATTCCTTCATTTCATTAGAAACATACGAAGCAGTAACCATGTGCTTACCAAGTTTAACACATTCTTTTGCTACAATTGGATGTAAAGATGCAGGAAGAAATGAAATTACAACATCAGAATTTGAAATTTGCTCAGTTTTTAATTTATCATCGTTAATATCAAAAAATATAGCTTTAGCTCGATTATTATTTCCAATTTTATTTTGAGCATTTTCTTTAGATATATCACCTACAATAATATTCCAATTATTTTCATCGGCTTTACTTAATAAATACTTTATCATTACACCTGCCGAAAAACCTGCACCAAGAATTAATATATTTTTCATTTTAAAAATTTTAAATGCAAAATTAGAAAAAACTAAAGCTATAAAACATGAGAAAAAGATGTTTTTGGGCTTAAATTAAAAAACTATAACAAAGTAAATGAAAATCCAAACGATAAAGGAATTACATCTGGCCCTTTACCATTTTCAAAAAGTTCACTTAAAGTATAATTAACAATTAAATTAATTTTTCCATATCCAACTCTTAAAAACACTCCATATCTATATGGTACAATATTGTTAATATTATATTCTTTAAATTTAACGTGCTTATTTGATAAAACCCTAAAATCATCGCCACTATATTTCATATAATTAGAAATTAAATAACCAAATTTTCCACCTAAAGCAACTTTAAAATTTCTTTTTTTGATATTTGGTTGAGATCTAAAGCGAATTTCTAATGGAATGTCAAAATAAGCGGTTGTAATTTTATTTTTTTTATATTCGAAACCACCTGGAATAGGTTTAAAATTGGTTATTCCAGCACTATCATTGGGCAAAGAATTGTTATGAATATTATTTATGCCAACTCCAGCACCTAAAGCTATGCTAAAAACAGAGTTTTTTCCAACTATTGGAGTTAAGTAATATAGCTCTGAACCAATAGATACAGGCATTAATTTAATATTATTTGGTGGGTTAAGCCATGTGTTCGATAAAATATTTAAAACAAGTAAATCGTTTGGCATTTTAACAGAATCGTTATTATTTGTGTTTTGAGCTACAACA
>JAVHRJ010000420.1:0-2547 GCA_036171595.1 Bacteroidales bacterium | reverse complement strand
AAAACAGTGAATTTATAAAAAAATGAAGTTCTGCTTATAATATTAAAGGTTTCAGCTAATTGAAGCCTTTTTTATTTTTTTTAATAAATTTGTAATCAAAAACAAATTATGATAGAAAACCCAGAAGAAAATAAAAAAAATGATAAAATTACTGAAAGGCTTGAATATCTCGAACAAAGAATCAGTCAGCTTGAATTATTGCTTGGAATTAAAAAAGTTTCTCACGAAGAATTTTTAACGAATAAAAACGATTTAATTATTGACGATAAAACACTAAAGTCGCCTAAAGTTGAATCTGAATCTGTAATGGAAACAAATATTGGTGAGTTTGGCTTGGCTTGGCTTGGTAGTATTGTGCTTTTATTTGGTATAGCATTTTTAACTCAATATATTCAAGGTAAGGGACAACCATTATTTTCAACAATTTTTGGATATGTTGCTTCAGCAGTTGTGTTTTTTATATCTTTTAAATTTAAAAAATCATTTTCTAATTTATCCGATAAGTTTTATATTATTAGTAACGTTTTAGTGTATTATGTTACATTAAGATTGTTTTATTATACTTCGTTCCCTTTATTTTCAGATGAAATAGTCCCTTTAATTTTATTATTAATTTTAAGTATATCACATGTATTTATTACAATTAAAAGGAAGTCCGAATTATTTGCTTCAATTTCACTAATATTTTTAATTGTAACTGCATTTATTACATCATTCATTCAATTGCAATTCGCCATTATTGCTTTAATATCTGTTATATCAATGTTTTTTGTTTACAAATACAATTGGTGGAAACAATTTTTTCTATTTCAGTTTTTAACATATTTATTTTTCTTGATTTGGTATTTAAATAATCAAACTAACATACCTAACATAATACCAACCGATAATTATGCATTAGTATATTTGTTTGCAATTGTATCTACTTTTTCTTTTATAACATTAATAAAACAAAATGAAATTATTAATAATGTTATCGTTTTTATTTCAGTATTTATTAATGGTTTTCTTTTTTCAATTTTACTTGCGTTATATGTTTTAACATTCTATACAACTAATTTTATTGGAGTATTCTCATCTATTTCATTAATTTGTTTACTATATTCAATAATATTAAAAAAATATTCCGATTGGAAATTTACCCCTGCTTTTTATGCATTATACGGTTTTGTTACAATGAGTATTTCTGTATATGGAATTTGTGGT
Organism: Bacteroidales bacterium; assembly: GCA_036171595.1. GTDB lineage: Bacteria > Bacteroidota > Bacteroidia > Bacteroidales > GWA2-32-17 > GWA2-32-17. The sequence goes on along the minus strand of JAVHRJ010000420.1, from coordinate 1,341 downwards.
TTGCCTTTAGTTTTTTTATTATTATCAATTCAAAGTTTATTGGTTGTATCAATGGGTGTTTGGTTTAAATCAAGAATAATTGTAGTAATGAATTTTTTCCTTTTTATTTCATTACTCGCAACCTATTTGTTTACATCAAACTCAATAATAAGTATTGATATTTCTTTTGCTCTAGTAGCATTAATTTCTGCAAGAGTAATAAATTGGAAAAAGGACAGACTTGATATTAAAACAGATTTATTACGAAACTTATATTTAATTATAGCATTTTTTACTGTTTTGTATGCATTGTATGAGGTTGTGCCTAGCAACTATGTTACTTTATCGTGGGCAATAGCTGCAATTGTTTATTTTGTTTCGAGTTTGCTATTAAAAAATACCAAATATAGACTTTTAGCTATCTTTACTATGCTTGCTGCAATTTTTCATCTTTTTATTGTTGATTTAGCTGTAATTGAGATGGTTTATAGAATACTTGCATTTATGTTTGTTGCAATAATTTCAATAGCAATTTCAGTCTTTTATTCAAAAAGAAAAAAGAAAAATATCGAGTAAGTATTGTTAAAATTTACAAAGACAAATTATAACATTACTTTTGCAAATATATTTTAGCAAAAGATGGCGATTTTTGAAAATGATTTAGGGAAAAGACTTCCAATAATTGAGAAATTCTATTCTATTCAGGGTGAGGGTTTTAATACTGGAAAGGTTGCGTTTTTTATACGTATAGCAGGTTGTGATATTGCTTGTTCGTGGTGCGATACAAAATTTTCGTGGAACAATCATCCCGAATGGTTAATGAATATTGATGAAATAGTTGACATTTCTTCAAATTATCCGGCTAAAGCGGTGGTTGTTACTGGTGGTGAGCCTTTAAGTTATAATCTTGATGATTTGTGTAAAGGTTTTAAAAGTAAAAATATTGACACTTATCTCGAAACTTGTGGTGCGTATTTATTGACAGGTATATGGGATTGGATTTGTTTATCACCAAAAAAACAAAATCCTCCACTTTCAGAAATATATACTAAAGCCAATGAATTAAAAGTTATTATTCAAAATACTAAAGACTTTATTTGGGCCGAAGAAAACGCTAAAAAAGTAAATTCTGATTGTAAATTATTTTTACAACCCGAATGGAGCAAATTTGGCGAAATAATTGATGAGGTGGTTGAATATGTTAAAGCAAATCCTAAATGGAATATTTCTATTCAAGCTCATAAATATATGCATATACCATAGTGAGAAGTTTAAAAATAAAAAGTTTAAAAAAGTTTTATGTTTGTTGTTCTATGTTAAACCAAACTCAAATCATCTTTTTGCAAACAATGAACAATGAAC
>JAVHRJ010000419.1:0-2562 GCA_036171595.1 Bacteroidales bacterium | reverse complement strand
TTTTTTCTACATAAAATTGTTAATAACTTTTTTATATTTGCTGCTGAGTAATTACAAAAAATAATATAATATTTAGCATGATTATAATTAAATAACTTAAATAGGATTAACTTTGCATTAGCATTTAATTATTAAATATGACTGCAAAATACTTATCGGAGTTGCCGGTTGCTATAACTGTTAGCGACAATGAAGGAAAAATAATTTATATGAATAAAAAATCTGCAAAGGTTTTTGAAAAATATGGGGGAGATAAACTAATAGGCAAAAATTTATTTGATTACCATAACTCTGAATCTCAAAAAAAAATAAATGAAATGTTAACAAATAACACAACTAATGTATATACCATTGAGAAAAACGGAATAAAAAAAATGATTTTTCAATCGCCATGGAAAAAGAATGAAGAAATTAAAGGCATGATTGAGTTTTCGTTTGAAATACCATTTGAAATGAAACATTTTAAAAGAAATTAACTTATAACAAAAGATTGAAAAGAAAGATTGAAGGGATTGGAAAGAAAGATTGAAAGAAATATCAACCTATTTCAATCAAATTCAATCTACATCAATCTGAATATCAATAAATTAAAAAATATAAACATAATGAAAAAAATAATATTTTTAGCAATAACATTATACAGTATACAATTATTCAGTCAGGATACTATTAAAGTAATGACCTATAATTTATTAGATTATAACAATAACACATCTTATTGTACTCAAACAAATAACAATGTAACAAATAAAGACGCATACATTCGTGATATTTTTTCTTATGTTATGCCTGATATCATGGGAGTAAATGAGCTTTCGGGAAATGGGAGTACATCTGCTCAAAGAATATTAGACAATGATATAAATATAAACGGAATAACATGGTACCAAAGAGCAAATTTAATAAATTCTAATGGTTCCGATATTGTAAGTATGATATACTACGATTCAAGAAAATTCAAATTATATAATCAAAACTACTTGCCAACATCGTGTCGCGATATTATGATTTATAAATTTTACTACAACAGCCCTGATATTGCTACAATTAAAGATACAGCTTTTATAACATGTATTCAAATGCATCTTAAAGCAGGAAGCGCTTCAACGGATTTGTCGGACAGAGCAGCAGAAACTCTTCAATTAATGAATTACTTAAATGGTATTACTGATTATGGAAATGTAATTGTTATGGGCGATTTTAATGTACAAACGAGTAGCGAAGAATGTTTCCAGAACCTGATTAATTATTCAAATTCAAATATAAGATTTTACGACCCGCCAAATAAACTTGGTGACTGGAAAGACAATTCAGCTTTTGCTATGTATCACACCCAAAGTACAAACTTAAATTCTAATAATTGCATTGCAAGTGGCGGGATAGACGATAGGTTTGATTTTATTTTAGAATCATTTTATGTTATGCAAAATATTGCAAAAGTTAAATATGTCCCAAGTTCATACATAGTTATTGGTCAAGATGGTTTGCACATGAACGAAAGTATTAATAGTCCTGCAAATTATTCGGTTCCTGCAAATGTACTTAATGCGTTAGTAAATAATTCGGATCATTTGCCGGTTACACTAAAACTTAGAATTAACCAATCACCGGTTAATGGAATAAATCAAGTACAACTTAAACCGCAAAAAATTAATTTGCAAAACTTTACAAATAACAATGCACAAATAGAAATTTATTCTGACATTAACGAAAATTATAACATATCTATTTACAATCAATTAGGTAAAATTATTTACACAGCATCATATAAAATTTCATTGGGCTATAATTATATTTCAATTCCTTTTAAACAATGTTCAGAGGGACTTTATCTTATAAATTTTAATTGCTCAAGCGCAAATTATATAATCAAAATCATGAAAATTAACAAATGAAAAAATTAGCTTTAATATTTATAATTATTGCTTTAATATACTCATGTTCAACTAATAAAAATAAATATTTTAAAACAGGAAATAACGATTTCTCTATTTTAGTTCCAACAAACTTAATTCAACCATCGGAAACAGAAGATGGCTCGCTTATTAATCTTGTAGAAGACACATCTGACATTTTAAATGGTTTGTCAATTGTTATTTATTCTGATTCAATAGTAGAAAATGGTGTTCCCATTTCTATAACTGATTATTCAAATTATATAGCTGAAAATTTATTAGATGAAACTTCAAATTCCGATAGTATTTTTCAACCAAAAGATACTGTAATTAATGGTTTAAAATGTCAAACTTTTAAAATTTGTGGTTTATATAATAATGATATTTTAAACAAAAACGTTTGCTATTTTAATTGCATTTTTCAAGTAAAAACGAAGTTTTACGCTCTAACTATTTGGTGTAGCCAAGACAAAGTAAATTACTATTTGCCATCTATTTACAAAATATTATATTCTTTTAAAGAAAAATTAAATTAATATTCAGCAAAATGTTACGCAAAAAAGTATGCCACATCTTGTTCCGATTTATCGGAAAATTACACTAAACTTATTCAGTAACTACTCACCCGGGGTATTATTGAGCAGCATATTGACGAACAAGTAATCAC